>CAZITS010001040.1:0-2508 GCA_964542185.1 uncultured Pirellulaceae bacterium | reverse complement strand
TGCCTTGATTCGCCAGGCGCGTGCCGCAGGCCAAATGGTCACTGCTGATCAATACCCCTACACGGCCAGCAGCACGTCGTTGTCCGTTCTGGCAGTACCCCGACCCTACCGGCAACGCGAACACTTGCTGTCCGCGTTGCAAGATCCGGTGGAAGCGCTCAAACTCCGCCAGGGGATTGCCGCAGAACTCGCGCCACGCGACCAGGGTGCCGACCTGGTGGTGGCAAGCTATGCACCCAATCGCAACTGGCAGGGCAAGAACCTGGTCCAATTGGCTGAGCAGGAAAGGTGCACTGCTGTGGAAATTGTCCTGCAGATGGAACGCAACGGAGGGGCACAAATGGTCTCGTTCAGCATCAATGAAGCAGAGGTCCGGCTGATCATGCAACAGCCATTCGTCGCCACCGCGAGCGATGGAGGAGCACAACAACTCAAGGCCCAAACACAACCACATCCTCGCAACTACGGTTGCTTTCCGCGAAAGATTGGACGCTATGCACTGCGTGGCCAGACAGTCACCCTGGCACAGGCCATTCGCAGCTGCAGCGGCCTGGCAGCCGACATCCTGGGCCTGCCGGACCGTGGCTACTTGCGGCCGGGACAGTGGGCCGACCTGGTACTACTGGACCCCAACACCTACATCGACACCGCGACGTACCGGGAGCCCCACCAATACGCGACCGGAGTCCGTTACCTGTTTGTCAACGGTACGCTGGCCATCTCCCAGGGCCAGCTGACTGGGGCACTGGCTGGCCGCGGGATACGTCACCAGAGCGTTTCTCCGTGAACGCTGGTGCCGGAAAATGCGTCACCGGGATACTAATCCTCAGCGACAAGGTCGTCCCCATAATCGGGCGGAAAAGGTCCACAATCCGTCTCAGCCGGTTTATCAGGCGCGTCTGAGTCCTCGATTACCTCGTCGACGTCGACACCAAAATGTTTCAGCCAGGCCTGAATTTCTCCCTCGGTCAACACTCGGTCACGTGGCGTCTCCGCTACTGCGGCCACGTTTTGCTTCCGCCAGGCGCGGCGTTCCAGCCGCGCCAGCCAGTCTTCACTATCAACAGGCACAGCCCGGCGGCGGCGCGCGGCCCGTTGCAGACGATGGTCACTGGAAACAACCGTTAACCGGCGGGGCGCCGAATCCTCTCGGATCAATACCTCGATCAGATCGTCTGCCTCAGCAAAACCGACCGCGAAACGCACCCGGATTCCTCGGTGCGTCGCCGCTGCGACACCCCCCAATGGTGCCTGCCGCGAATCAAAAACAACGGTCGTGCGACGTACCTGCGCAGGTGACAACGTGGCAGCCAGGAAATTCAATAAAGCGCTGCGGGCGCGGGCCAGGTCGCCAGGCCCTCGCCGGCGTCCCAGAAAACCACTGGCGTACAGCAGATTGTAACCATCGATCAGCAACGCCATGAGAATCCGAATGATGCGAAATAGAAGGTCACGATGCGAAAGCGGACACGCCCAACGCCGAGCGGACTGCGCCCCCCCTCTCACCCGGCCACCGCCAGGGTAGGCCGTGACGGCACACCAGGACAATACGAAAAAACACGGCTGCCTGTGCCCAGAACGCCTGGGAAATTGTTACCTGGCTGGAGGACCACCACCATCGATCCGCGTCAAACGCCAAAGCCGCATTGCTTCGGTGAGAATCTTCATCCCTGTGTCCGCATCCATCCCCAAATCTTCCAGCAGCTCCAACAGGCGACTCCGGCTGGCCCGTCCGCCTGGAGCAACACAGGCCTCCCACCCGGAGTAACTGGGGTCAACACAACTCTTTAACCAGGAAAGCGCTTTTTCGTGCTCGCTGCCGGCAATTTCGCCCTTCACATAGGTGGCGTACATCGCCTCGATGCGTCGAAAACACTCGGTTCGGGAAATAGCAGGAGAATCATCCATCGAAATCAATCCGCGACCAGCGGGACGCAGAAACAACGCTGGCAGGCCTTTCACCAGGTTGCACTGGGCGAGCGTGGAAATTGGCTTCATCACCGGAACAGCAGCATACCAGCCCCTGGTACATTTCCTCAAACGCAACGCTTCTGGTAGCGCGGAGAACTTCCCCGGCGCAGACAGGCCTACCCGCCTGGGTAGGCATCATATCGGGAAACGGTGTTGCATCGGCAGGCGGTTGGTTGCGAAAATCCCCAGCGAGCGCGACGCAGCACTGCGAAGCCAATGTCCGATGCCGATGATTGTCCGCCCCTGCCGCGGAATATGATCTATGCCCGACTCGCCAGAACCAACGCCCCCCAGGTCTTTTTCCTGTCCCCACTGCCAGCGTCCCTTCCGAGCCCCGCCAGAAGCCACCGGTGGAACTGTGGCCTGCCCGCACTGTCAGCAGGCGGTACAACTTCCCAGCCAATCACCCCAACCTGCCGCCACGCAACCGGCCGCTCCCTTTATCGACAGTGGCGCGACGGATGCGCCTCCCACCAGCGCATCCGAAGTTGCCGTCACCGATTCAGCCACGACAAACGAGCAGCAACCCGATGTGGC
>CAZITS010001039.1:0-2510 GCA_964542185.1 uncultured Pirellulaceae bacterium | reverse complement strand
CCTGTCCTCGGATTTGATCGACCACGGTTGGTCGATCAAACGTCTCCACCGCCTGATACTCGCGTCACAAACGTGGCAACAAGCCAGTACCGATCGGCCGGCTGCACGCCAGATTGACACCGAAAACCGGTTCTTATGGCGTTATCGCCGTCGCCGTGTGGAATTCGAAATTCTCCGCGATTCCATGCTTTCCGTTGCCGGACACCTCGACCTGCAGATGCTGGGCCCTCCCGTTGAACTTCTGCAGGCTGACAATACGCGACGAAGCATCTATGGCCGAATCGATCGCAGCGGCCTGCCAACCATCCTGCGGTTGTTTGATTTCCCCAGCCCCGACACCCATAGTCCAGCTCGGTCCAACACCACGGCGCCGCAGCAAGCCTTGTTCTTGATGAATAACGCGTTTGTGCAACAACGGGCTGCCGCCGTCGCTCTGCGCGCCCAGGACGTTGCGACACGCGTTGGCGACAACTCCAGGGCAGCGGTAATCAATGCCCTCTACCAGATCACCCTGGGCAGGAACCCGACCCAGGATGAAACGGTACGCTGTCACAAGGGACTGGCGACAGGCGAGCTGGATTGGCCCCAAGTCGCTCAAATGTTGCTCATCAGCAACGAGTTCCTTTTCATCGATTGACGCACTCGGAATCGTTATGAATCCCTCCACCTGGAATCGGCGCCAAATCCTCAACCGTTGCGGCATGGGCATGGGAGCGGTCGGTCTGGCGCCGTTGCTGAACGCCGCCGCCGCCGCGCCGTCACCACTGGCGCCCAAAGTGCCCCCGCAGCGAGCCACCGCGAAACAGGCCATCCACATCTTTCTCAACGGCGGGCCTTCGCACGTTGACACCTTCGATCCGAAACCTCTGTTGCATCGTTACCAGGGACGCCCTTTGCCTGTGGACAATTTACCCACAGAACGGGCAACCGGAAATGCATTTCCGTCTCCCTACCGGTTTTCCCGATACGGTGAAAGTGGCCTCCCTTTCAGCGAGATCTTTGCGCGGACCGCGGAATGTGCCGACGATATCTGCGTCGTCCGTTCCATGTATGCCGACGTACCCAATCACGAACCGTCTTTCCTGTTGTGGAATTGTGGCGACGCCCGCCTGCCCCGCCCGAGCATGGGTTCCTGGGTCACCTATGGGCTGGGGAGCGAGAACCAGAATCTCCCCGGCTTCGTCGCACTCTGCCCGCACGGCCTGCCAACTCAAGGCGCAGAGAATTGGCGTTCCGCCTTCTTGCCTGGGATTTACCAGGGTGCCCACATTGATACCCAGTTTACCGCCATCGATAAGTTGATCGAGAACATCCGCAACACGACGTTGACGACCAGACGCCAGCGGCGGCAGCTCGATCTGTTACTGGCAGCGAACGAAGAACACCTTGCTGCTCGTGGGCACGACCCCGACCTGGAAGCACGTATCGAATCTTTCGAGCTGGCCTACCGAATGCAGGCCGAGGCAGCCGATGCCTTTGATATCGAGCAGGAACCACAATACATCCGCGATATGTACGGAAGCACCGTTCAGGCCCGCACCTTGCTATTGGCCAGGCGTCTCGTCGAACGCGGCGTCCGTTTTGTGCAAGTCTGGTATTCCGGCGGGCAACCCTGGGACAACCACGATAACATTCAGATCCACGGACAGCTGGCGAGCCAGATCGATCAGCCCATCAGCGCACTCCTCAAAGACCTCAAACAGCGTGGGCTACTCGACGAAACGCTGATCCTTTGCGGTGGCGAATTTGGCCGTACTCCCACAGTGGAACTGCCCCGACCGCTCCTTAACTCAGGCAAACAACTCGGCCGGGACCACAATCACCACGGCTTCAGCGTTTGGCTGGCGGGCGGCGGGATCCGTGGGGGCCACGTTCACGGAGCCACCGATGAAACCGGGTGGAAGGCCGTCGAAGATCGCGTTCACGTGCACGACATTCATGCGACCATGCTACATCTCCTTGGTTTCGACCATGAGACGTTCACTTACCGCTATGCCGGCCGCGACTTTCGCCTGACTGACGTTCACGGCAAAGTCATTCAGGGAATCTGCCGGGCCTCCTGACGTGGCATCATCAGAACCTAGTCAGGTTTACAGGGGGACACGCAACAGGCAACTGAACTCGCGCGCAAAATCAACCGATACCCGCGCGTGGACGGCCCCCTGCTTGTCGAAAAAACGCTGCCTGCCAGAAGCGGGATAGACACCTTCATGCCACACGCCGGGATGGATATACAACCCCTGCCCTCCCGAAAACTTGAACGCCACAAAATCGGTCGGGGCCACGTCATCACCAGGTAACGCCAACGGCACCAGGAACGAAGTTTTCTGCAGCGGGAAAAACAGCTGTCCGCCGTCGGGATGGTAATTGGCGTGCCACATCAGGACTTGCTCTGGCCGGCGCTGCGAATCCTCCTGCGACTGTTCCGGGGAGAGCGCATAACCAAGTATGTAATGGCCACCAACCGCTTCGTTCTGGCCGTACAGGATGTCACCTTTCCACTCACTCAC
>CAZITS010001038.1:0-2512 GCA_964542185.1 uncultured Pirellulaceae bacterium | reverse complement strand
CCGCCTGCTCTCCAGTCTTCGTTACAAAGATCAACCGGCAGCCGATCTATTGACCGCGGCGTTACAAGACACAGTCCAATCCGTTCGGCTTGAAGCCGCCGTCGGATTGGCCGTCAAACAGGATCACTCCGCCCGGCAAGTTCTCGAAACAACATTGCGGCAAGGGCCGGAAGACCTGCGTTTCCCGGCCTTCCTGGGAATCCTGCACTATCCACCAGACATCGCGCTCCCAGTGATCGGTGACATCCTCGATACGATTCAACCAGTGCATCTGGGAAACATCTGTTTCCGCTTGTCGCAACTCAAAGACCGGCGGGCCACGCAACTGATCGTGAAGGCGATTCAACGCATGGATCCGCGGTCGAAATCACGTGGCATCGCTTACCTGCAACGGCAGAACACACAGGCCGCGGCGCACGCGCTCGGTGTTCTGTACAAGCATAAAGAGCCTGCGGTCCGACGCGCTGCACAAGATGCACTGCGTAGAATGAAACACCCTGAAGCCAAGAAAATTCTCCAGCAACTTGGCGTTCCACCAACGGAAACACCACCTGAACGGGACAACAATCCTTTCCTGGGAACGGACGACAGTTTCACTACCCCGGCGCTGTACTAATACCACCCTCCCAAGCGAATGGGACGGGACAGCGATTGCGCGCTGGTCACGGCAAATCAAACCACCTCTGCACCCGGCCTGCCCTCAGCTACAACAAATGACTTCCGGGTAATCAATGGTGCGCCACGTCGCGTGACAAACGGTACGACTTGATAGTCGGCGCGCCAGGTATCGGGGGTCACTGTACAACTGACATACCCACGTTCCGCGTTGTGAAAACGCACAAATGCATTTTCGGCAAGCATCGTGTCCGTGTAAGCAGCTTTTTCCATCCCATCACCAGCGGAGCTAATCGACGTACCTACAAACTCGGTGGCGATGGTCGCCAATTCTGGACGGTCAAAATCAACCTTCAAGTCGTTGACGTAATTGGTGTGGATGTCCCCCGTGAGAACGACCGGATTGGGAATCTGACGGTCTTTCAAAAACTGCAACAGGCGTTTGCGTGGCACATCGTAGCCTGACCACTGGTCCATACTATAGTGCCCCCCCTCACCGGGCAGTCGATCGACTCGAGCCATCATGACTTGCTGCGCGAGCACATTCCACTGCGTTTCCGACCGCAGCAACCCCGCAGTCAACCAACCCTCTTGCCGGGCGCCGAGCATGGTCGCCTGGGGATCGAGAACCTTTCCCTCCAGTGGTTTCTTGCCATCACCATTAGGCTGATCCGACCGGTATTGGCGCGTGTCCAACACAAAAAATGTGGCCAACCTGCCAAATGGCACCGCACGATAGATTTGCATCGCAGGACCGCGGGGCACCGTCGAACGGCGCAGTGGCATATGTTCGTAATACGCCTGATAGGCGTTGGCCCGTCGCGCCAAAAACGCAACTTCGTCAATGCCAGTCTGCTCAGACACCTCTGACGCGTAGTTGTTGTCGAACTCGTGGTCATCCCAGGTCACCAGCCACGGACAAGACGCGTGTGCCGTTTGCAGGTCGCCATCCGATTTATACTGCGCATGCCGGTTGCGGTAGTCCTCCAGTGATGTAATCTCCAGGCCTGTGTGCTCGCGAATCAAGTTCGCACGACCAGCCCCCTCGTAGATATAGTCACCCAGGTGAACAATCAAATCGAGATTTTCGGCCGCCATATGCTGATAGGCGGTATAGTACCCGGTCTCAAAATGCTGGCACGAGGCAAACGCAAATCGCAAGGCCTGAGGCGTTGTCTCGACAGCCGGTAACGTCCGGGTTCGACCGACTGGACTCTCTTCGCTACCGGCACGAAAACGATACCAATACCACCGATCCGGATCGAGTCCCGCCACTTCGACATGAACCGAATGGGCAAGTTGCGGTGCAGCAACCGTGGTTCCCTCCTGCACGACCTGCTGAAAACCTTCGTCACGTGCGACTTGCCAGCCCACTTCCACTCGCGCAGGCGGCATGCCACCACCAACCAACGGCTGCGGGGCAAGCCGAGTCCATAACACCACTCCATCCGGCGTGGGATCACCAGAAGCCACTCCGAGTTGAAATGGATTGTCGGCAAACCGTACACGACGACGCACCACACCGTCCACCTGTCCTGCCTGCCACGGCGGCAGCACCAACGTGGCTGCACCTGCCAGACAGGCGCGACGAGAAACGGTCTGTGTTCCAAAATCCCAGCAACGTGGGCGCATGGCGATGGCTCCCTGATGGTATCGAGAATTCGTATTTTGACTCACCTCTGCGAGGTGAGCTGAGTGGATGAGGAGGCAGCCAGAACATCACATCCCAAATGCCTATTGTGCCTGCCGGTAGTATAGCGCCACAGGCCGCCAGCACCAGCAGTTTCGCTCGACTTGCACGACTGTCTGACTGAAACTTCACTGCGACACTGTCCTGTCCACAATCTCAAGGCGATTCCTCCGCCGCCGTCAGCGTCGCTGGGGAAACGGCAATTGT
>CAZITS010001037.1:0-2513 GCA_964542185.1 uncultured Pirellulaceae bacterium | reverse complement strand
CAAGAAGGGATCGAGGCAGTTAAAGTTCCTCAGCCACGTCTACATCCATGCGGACTTCGCCGACTTCAACCGCGACAGACTGGCAACCAAGATCAGTACCACACGACTGGCAGGACTCCCCTCGAGCGACATCCGGCTTTCGCTTTCGCAGACAGTGATTGTGCATTAGAATGCAGACCGTCCTGTGGCCTATCCGCAACAGGCAAAACTTTTCCATAAAATCTCATCCGCGCAATCTTATTCGCTCTGATCGAAGGACACACCATGAACGCCCCAGCCGACCATCCTCAATCAAACAATGTGGTTCGTCTGTGTGTGATGATGTTCCTCCAATACGCAATCTGGGGTGCCTGGGCCGTCTCTTTAGGCGGATTTATGCAGACGACACTCAGTTTCACAGGGGTTCAGATTGGAGCCGTTTTCGCAACCACAGCCATCGCTGCCATGATCTCGCCCTGGATTGTAGGATTTCTCGCCGACCGGCTCTTTGCCACCGAAAGACTCATCGCCGCGTTACATCTTATCGGCGCGGGATTACTATCTTTTGCCGCAATCCAAACTGACTTCATGACCTTGTATGTGGCCATGGTCGCCTATGCCATTGTCTATATGCCCACGCTCGCTCTGACCAATTCCATCGCCTTTGCCAATATTGGCAATGCTGAAAAAGAATTCCCCGTCATCCGAGTGGGCGGCACCGTGGGCTGGATCCTGGTCGGCTTGCTGGTCGGCTTAGTACTTGACGTACCTGCGGGCACAAGCAGCGCGCCGATCTGGTTGGCAGCGGGCACGTCTCTGGCGTTGGCAATTTACAGCGTCATCGGACTGCCCCATACGCCACCTCAAGGTAAAGACAAACCCGCCGAACAAACAGGCGCAAGTGTTCTACAACTCCTGAACGATCCTTCGTTTCTGGTCTTCGTGATCTGTTCTTTTCTGATTTGCATTCCGCTTTCCTTTTATTACGCACAAGCCAACGTCTTTCTGTCGGAAATTGACGCTCCTTTTCCAACCGCCTTACAAACAATCGGTCAGATCTCTGAAATCGGTTTCATGCTCGCGATGCCGTTTTTCATCGCCAAACTCGGAGTCAAACGCATGCTGATCTGCGGCATGCTCGCCTGGAGCCTGCGTTATTTTGCCTTCGGCAGCTATGCATTCCCGGCAGTCGTGTTTGGCCTGGTTCTGCACGGCATCTGCTATGACTTTTTCTTTGTCGCCAGCCAGATCTATGTCGACAACCGCGCTGATGAGAGCCAACGTGCCAGTGCACAAGGATTTATCGCGTTCATCACGCTGGGTGTTGGCATGTTTGTAGGGTCGTATGCCAGCGGCTGGACCGTCGATGCATACCCACCCACAATCCAAATCGAAGCCGCCGTCAAATCCAGCTCGGAGGCGACACCAACCACCAGTTCGATGATGTTACCCAACTGGGATACAGGACCAAAAGAAGACCGCACAGGTCTGGCAGCCCTACTGGATCTGGACAGCGATTCACAAATAACACCTGCGATGATCACCCAACCGCTGGTGGTCACCAACGCAGCGAATGAGAGTGAGACAACCTACAGCGTCGCTGCCTTGCAACAGGCAGCCAAGGACGCCGATCAGGATCAGGACGGAAAGACGAGTCGTGGCGAATGGCGGACAGCCCAACGCAAAGACTGGTTCTACATTTGGCTCTGGCCAGGGATTGGAGCCTTGGTTACCTGCATCTTGTTCATCGTCGGATTTCGACAGTCTGCGGGCTCCACAGAAACCGCCCAAGAACCTTAGGACGCGGTTCACAGTCGGCTTTGTTTGCAATCTGTGTTTGCAGCAGGTCAGGTCCTGACCCGATTTGCATGCCGCATGCCTGGCAACGAAACCTCAGTAGAGTTTCGCCCCAGTCACTGCAAGTCACGTAGTATTTCCCGGTATCGCAACCACGATTCAGCTTGTCTGCTACTGACAGATGCTAACAGACCCCTCTTTTGACCAAACTGGCTGGCTACGACTAAACCCGGGTCCATAGCACACGTATTGGTGGCGCATTTTCGCGGCGTATCGCATTGGTGACGCAGCTGCATTGAATCACAACAACCCAAAATGCCTGGCCACGATCGCGTTTCCTGGGCAACGCACTATCGACCTGGCCTGATAGCTGAATGTCGCCGCGAACAACACCATGACCATGTCCGCAGAAGCATCGACCGAGCTGGACCCGCGTGCCGGCTCCCTGGCCGAACTACTGCAACTTGCGGTTCCATTGATTCTCAGTTCGAGCTCCGTTTCGCTGATGCACGTCGTGGACCGGGTCTTTCTCACCTGGTTCTCACCCGATGCCCTGGCCGCAGCATTACCTGCTGGCATGCTGCACTGGACGCTACTGGCATTACCAATCGGCCTGGCCAGCTATGTGACTACGTTCGTGGCCCAGTACGATGGCGCAAAACGGCCGAAACAAGTCAGCCTGGTCGTCTGGCAGGGCATCTTCACAGCGATCGTGGGCGGAATACTGGTCACAGCGA
>CAZITS010001036.1:0-2521 GCA_964542185.1 uncultured Pirellulaceae bacterium | reverse complement strand
CCAGCGGTTGCTTATCAGGGTGCTCAGGCCGCTGTGGAAAAAGGGCGTGCCGACTTAACTGCCGCGAATAAGACAAAAGTCGAACAGGAAAAGCAGCGAACGGCCGGGCAAACACGTGTCAAAACAAGTCAGGACCAGGTTGCCAAACTCAAAGCCGAATATGAGCCGCTGGTCAAACAGGCGGACCGCCTATCCAAGGGAGTGCCAGTACTCAAGGAGGCAGCCGCCAAGTCGCAGCAGGCTGCCAAACAGCTTGCTGGTGACAAGGAGCTGGCGGAGGCTGCCAACAAGCTCGTTGCGATTGCAGCAGCGCGTGACAAGCAACTTCAAGATACGAAGAAACAGGTTGCCGCGAAGGAGGCTGAACTCAAGAAGGCGACCGCTGAACTTGTTGAGGCGCAGAAAAAGGTTGATGTTCTCAACAAGCAGATTGCAGAAACCGTCAAAAAGGTTGAGGCTTTCACAGCCGCGGTCAAACCTCTGGAAGAGAAGGCCGCTGCGGCGAAGAAAGTTCTTGATGCCGCGGATGCAGCACTCCAGATCGCTGCAACTTCAGTAGAAAAATGGCAGACGGAGATTGCCTTCGCTGGCAAGATTGCAAGTCTCATGAAGCAGCGGACCGACGCACTCTCGCAGCTGGAGGGTCGACTGGCCGCGAGTCAAGATGCCCAGGCAGCCGTCAAGGACGCACAGGCCAAGGCCGCGGAAGCTACCACAAGTGTCACTGCTGCCCAGCTGGAAATCGACAAGGTGAACGCGGAAATCCAGGCTGCACGTGAATTGACCGAAGAGTAGTCGCCACGGTCGTTCAGGTGAGAATGACGCGCAGTGACATGTGGAGCGAATCGTTCAGCGCATAGAAAAAGGACGCTTTCAAAGCGTCCTTTTTTGTTGGCAGATTCCAAAGGCATTGCAACGATACACGTCTGCAGCACACCTTGTCTGTCTGGGAGTTTCTATTCGCGTGGGCGAATGGCTCCGGTGAGGCCGCTGTAATCGAAGCGGTCTTCGGTATGCCAGAGTGGTACGCCACGTTCGACACGCTGGCGAAGAACCTCGATTTTTTCTTCCGAGCCGGCGGCTGCGTTGGTTGGCGTAAAGTTGTCAGACTCTTCCGGGCGGAAGTCTTCGTCGTGTCCGTACTTGAGAATGGCCTCAAATACATTCTTACATTCAATCATAAAGTTTGTCCTCCATCGGATTAAGGGAGCATATCGCCATTCCAGACAAGTGCCGTGGTACTACCACAGCCGGACGGCGGGCAATGCTCTGGTTGGTGTCAACAGTCGTCAGGTTGGGCAACGACTGGGCTTGCGAAGCCAAGCAGGCGGGAGAAACTCGCTTCGAAAGCAAATAAGATCTTCGACCTCTTGGGAATCGCTCAATTATCGATGACGGGGCTTGATTGTCAAGCATTTTTCTGGTCTCAAAGACGTCTAAGCAGGTGAAATATATGGCCCGCGGCCGCGTCAGCGCGGTTGGAGACTCGAAGCCGATTGAGGGCAGTTGCCGGGTATGGGGGACTAGTCTGGGTACGAGAAATGGGTGCACCAAAGTACGGCCGTTGGCGCAACAGAGTCGCCAGGTTTAGATACGTGAGAGGATGGTGACTGGTTCGCTTGCGGGCATGAAATCAATGCGATGTGTTCGACGGGGAAACGCCGTCAGGACACCGCCACTCCAGTGGTGTGGCTTGGGAGAGACTCCTGGGCGAGCAGGGGTGCCTGGAGGAGTTTTGTGGTTTTGCTGGAAAGGACAGAATTGTGTGGGTTCAACAGCGTTTGACGATGCCTCCGGTAGCCCGGGGCTTTCATCTCGTTACACCTCAGATTGTGGCCGCATTGCCCGATTTGGCCACAACGTCCGTTGGCCTGTTGCATGTTTTCATTCAACACACGTCTGCTTCACTGAGTATTAATGAAAACGCCGATCCCGATGTGCCAGTTGACCTGGAGAATTCGATCAACGCGATCGTCCCTGAAGATTTTGCCTACACCCATACATTGGAAGGACCGGATGACATGCCGGCACACGTCAAAGCTTCCCTGTTGGGAAGTTCTGTCACAGTTCCTGTCAGTAACGGTCGGCTGGCGTTGGGGACCTGGCAGGGGATTTATCTGTGTGAACACCGGGATCGTGGTACGCAGCGACACCTGCTTCTGACACTCTGGGGCGCGGCAAACTAGTGTTGTACAAGCCAATCTGGGTGCGGCCTGTCGGGCGTTTGCTGTTGTTTCAGAGGCTGTGTGCCGCGCGAGTAGCTGCATGCAGTTGACTCAGCCACCATTCAGTCAGGGTAGGAAGGTTGGCGTTCGCATCGACGTGTCGGTAGGCTTGCAGGCACGAATCGATACACTGTACGCAATCCGCATCGGTAGCGTCCGCTACGTGTGTCGTTTCCGCAGGCTGCGAAGCTCCAGAGTTGACGTAAAGACATTGCTGGTAGTATTCCAGCGTGAATTCAATAGTGTTCTTCAATCGTTGACGTCGTGGCGGCGCATCCTTGCCAGCAGACTCGACA
>CAZITS010001035.1:0-2523 GCA_964542185.1 uncultured Pirellulaceae bacterium | reverse complement strand
AAGGACCAGTGCCTTTCCGTTTCCTCACCACGACCAGCGGTAGCAAACAGTCCCACGCCACCAATCAAGAGTTGCAGAAGCCGCGCGGCCGGGATGCGTGCTGCTAGCGCCATGACGAAACCAGGTGCGATAATGCCGACTCGTTAGAGCAATTCCGGGAGTGGCCGGTGCGCTCCCAGTATGTATTGTGGTCGACCAGTGAGATCATTCAGCGTCGCCTGAGGTGGGATACCAAGAAAGCGGTGCAACGTGGCGTGGACTTCGCCGAAATGAATCGGCCGTTCCGCGACTTCGGCACCCAGGCGATCGGTGGCGCCGATGACCTGGCCGGTCCGGAAGCCACCGCCGGCAATCAAGCCGCCACCGACTTGGGGCCAGTGGTCGCGCCCGGCGTTGTTGTTGATCTTGGGAGTGCGCCCAAATTCCCCCCAGGCAATCACTGCCACGTCGTCGGATAATCCGCGCGTGTCGAGATCTTCAATTAAGGCAGCCAGCCCCTGATCGAAATAAGGCAGATGGGTGTTCTTGGCTTCGCTGAAATTCTGGCTGTGGAAATCCCAGCGGCCAAAATTGAGGGTGACGACCCGTGCGCCGGCTTCAACGAGGCGTCGTGCCAGCAGGAAGTGTTCACAATTTCGCGGCGCGCCGTCGCCGTATTTTTCCGGGTGGCCTTTGCCGTAGCTGGCCCGCACGTGCGCCGGTTCCTGGTCCAGGTCAAAGGCTGAAGCCAGACGACTGGAGGTAAGGATGTCGATCGCCTGCCGCTGAATCGAGTCGATGCCGTCAATGGACCCGTCGGTATCAACATCTCGCCGCAAACGATCCAGTGCGGTGCGCAAAGTGCGGCGATCTGTGAGGCGGTCTTGTTGGATACCTTGCAGCACCATGTCAGCGCGGGCTGGGCCAGAGGGTCGGAACGCTGCGTGTCCCACCCCCAGGAAACCGGGCAAGCCGGGTGATCCGTAAGGAGGGTGCCCCGCATCAGGGGCGAGGCCGACGAAAGGAGGTACGGCCGCAGTAGCAGGGCCTTTGATGCGTGATACGACAGAACCCAGCGACGGCCAACCACCGGCAGGTTGATTCTGGACCGTGTTGCCGGTGTAGCAGATAAACGAGTCATGGGATCCGTTGGGAGATCCGTAGACCGACCGCAAAGGTACGCATTTGTCCATGACGCGGGCCAGACGCGGCATATGTTCGCAGATGTCGATACCAGGTACGTTGGTGGGGATGGGTTGGAATTCGCCCCGAATCTCGGTGGGTGCATCCATTTTGAGGTCGTACATGTCCTGATGGGGTGGTGCCCCCACCATGTAGATCATGATCACCGCTTTGTGACCGGCCAGTCCCTGCGCCTGTTCGGCACGAAGCAGCTCAGGCAGGCATAGGCCGGTCGCCCCCAACGCGCCAATCCGGAGGATCTCACGGCGTGTTGGCTGACGTCCTCTGAGCGATGTTTGACCCTGTACAGACAACATATGTTGCGCTCCTGGCACTACAGATGACGGAATCCCGGGCGTCTTGGGCCGCACGCACAAGCTGCGAAATGAGGCCTGCCGGCGGTCCGGTCGGTACCGCGATTTTAGCTGGCCGCCTGCGAAAACGCCAGTTCGATTGACGCAGATGGCACCTCGACCGTTTCACGCAAAACTGGTGATTATTGGCCGCCCTTGCCTGCGCTGTTACGGGCTGCGCGCCACCACTGCTGATGCAACGCGGCGAGTCGATTGACGATAGCGGGGTGCGACTCCGCGAGGTTTTTCCGCTCGGAAATGTCATCCGCCAGGTTGACCAGAAATAGCGGTGCCACAGGGCCTTTGGTGGGACCTTTCGACGTGTCGCGTGGTTTTGAGAGCAATTTCCATTTTCCCGAGCGAACGGCCCAGCTATTACCAATGGACCAATGGAGTACATCGTGAGGTGACGGTCTGTCGTCTGCGATGACCTCCACCAATGAGGTTCCGTCCAGGTCCAGTTGGCTGACGTCGGCGTTGCAGTAGGCTGCGAGCGTAGGTAACCAGTCGCAACTGTGACCCATTTGGTGCCGCACAGCGCCCTGAGGCAGCTGCTGTGGCCAACTGATAATGGCAGGCACGCGGATCCCTCCTTCGAACAGGCTGAACTTTGCTCCCCGATAGGGCCCGGCGCTACCGCCTCCAAAATGGGCACGCTGTTCGGTGGAATGCCCATGGTCCGATTGCAGGATGACGATTGTTTCCTCGCGAATTCCAAGTTGCTCTAGCTTCGCCATAAGTTGCCCAATGTAGTCGTCCTGGGTTGAGACGAAGGCGTTGTAGAGTGTGCGAGGGTGTGGGACATCGCGCTGCTGGTAATACCGCAGCCATTGGGCATGGCCTTGATAAGGGTAGTGAGGTGCATTCATCGCGAAATAAAGAAAAAAGGGTTGTTCACGATGACGTTCCATGAATTGTCCTGCTTCAGCAACCATCAGTGCTGGGAAGTATTCACCGTCTGCTCGAATCCTTTTGCCCTGCCGCCAGAGGTCATGGCGGTTCGGCCCGT
>CAZITS010001034.1:248-2529 GCA_964542185.1 uncultured Pirellulaceae bacterium | reverse complement strand
GTCGTATTCGCTTGCAGCCTGCGAACGCTGACATGGATCCGATTTATGTGAAACGGGCCCGTGTGCTCGGTGTGATTGTCGGAGTCGTGCGCAAGTTGCCGGGCGGTTTAACGAGCTAAATTAGGTGTTGCCTGGCCGTGCGCGGAGTCCCAATGTTTTACTGCGGGCCCCGAGAGATCCTAGAACAACCAGCGGATGTGGTTTTCGTGGCGCCGACTGCCGGCCCGCTGCCAGACGTCAGCAAATGATTTCCAGCCCGAATACGACGCCGTCAACCGGTACGGTGAGTCCTCGGGGAGCTGTGCCATCAGACGCCGATGGGCAATTCCCAGATTGTGGTAGGGGATCGACGGAAAGAGGTGGTGGGTTGCATGAAAACGCTGTCCTACCGGCGCCCAAATTTCCCCGACCCCTCGACGCGGAAAGTTTACCGAGTCCAGGAGCTGTTCCAGAAAAGTCATGTGCGTTTCATCACCAGACCAGCGATGCGTGATGAGCGCTCGGAAGCCATTGAGCATGGCGATACCACCGAGTGTTGCGTAACCCTGTATAAGTAGTGGAACCGCCATCGTTCGCAAGCTTGTCGAGAGCAAAAACAGGACTCCCACAATCCAGAGAAAGCAAGAAGCTTCCTGGAGCAGGATCATCCGCAGTCCAGTCGGTGTTGGCAGTGGACGTTCATAACGCAAGTCCATGGCCAGCGACGAACGCGCACGGTGAATTTGTCGGCGGCAAGGCGGAATCAGCCACCCCACCGAGCTGAGTACAAGGAATCGCAGAACAGCCAATGCCGGCAATAGCAGGGGCGCAATCAGGAACAGTACGATGTACCACTTGGACATGTACTCCAAGGCCACATACTCACCGTCTTCACGTGTTCCGTAACATTTGCGGCGATGGTGATCGAGGTGCAGGAAATACAGAAATGAAGGAACCAGCAGGGGGACGCCGTAGGTTGCGTTCCAGAAGACTCGAAAGGCATTGAAAGTACCAACTCGCAGATGCGTTAATTCATGAATGAAAATGGAAGCACGGTAGTACAGTAATATATCGATCAGATATCCAATACCGAGTACTGTCCATTCCCAGGATTTCGGGCCATCAAACCAGAGCCTGATAGTTGCCAGGGCAAGAAACAAAGTGTGTGCAAAAGCGATGGTGAGGCCGTAGTCCAGCCAGTAGATCCAGCGATTTGGCGTATAGAGGTCGCTGACAATCTCTCTGGCTTGAGTGAGCGAAAACGTGGCGGTCGCTGAAGCAGTGTTGCTCATGGTGATTTGACAGGTTCCTGGCAAACCATACCAGCGGCTCTCCTGCAGTCGAGATCGCTGATGTACTGGTTCTTATTAACTCTAAGGCGGTAAGGGCGGCGTTTGTTTGCTTTTACTGCGTTACGCACGAGACCAACGGTCAGGGTGCGCGGTTGCGAAGACATGCTGCTCTCGGGCTGGGCCCCCTGTAGGCTGTCAGGAATCGGGAAGCACGCCTTTTTTCCTGGTTTGTTGTCCCTAAGAAACAGAATAGACACATTCGCCCGGTTGGTTCAACCGCTAGACCTGGAAACTCTGGTTTTTCATCCAAGAGCTTGCTGGATGCCAGAGGCAAGCGGGGAGGCGCGGACCTGTCGCTGGGCCAGTGTGTGTCGCGAATTTCAGGAGGGCTGGGAGTCTGCCGGTAGTCCACCAGTTTTCCAATAACCGCCTCTCGCGTGGTCAAACTGGACTTCACGGCCACGACAGGACTCGTCGAATTTGCCATCACAATACACTTGTTTCCCACCGACCCAGGTGCGCACGGGCCAACCGGTAAGCGAGGCTCCGTGCCAGGCGCTCCAGCCACATTTCGTGAGTTGATGTTCGTTGAGTACTGTTTCGGTTTTCTCGAGATCGACCAATACCAGGTCGGCGTCATACCCAACGGCGATTCGCCCTTTGCCAACGAGATCCCAGACTCGTGCGGGGGCGTCGCACATCCAATGCGCGATTTGTTGCAGCGTGCAATGTCCCTGGTGTGCCTGGTTCAGTATGAGGGCCAGCGAATTTTCGACTCCTGGCAGGCCTGATGGAGCCTGGGGGTACGGTTGCTGTTTTTCCGATAACGTGTGGGGGGAATGGTCGGTTGCAATCACTTGAAGCAGGCCACGGTGGAGCGCTTGCCACAATTCGGCATTGTCTTGGGCCGACTTGATCGAAGGGTTCATTTGAACCAGGGTTCCGAGTCGCTCGTAATCTCCAGTGTTCAGGAGCAGGTGATGCGGACAGGCCTCTCCTGTAAGCAGAGA
>CAZITS010001034.1:0-238 GCA_964542185.1 uncultured Pirellulaceae bacterium | reverse complement strand
AGAATCGTGGTCTGCAAGTAGTGCTGTTTCAGCTCCAGTCGAGACATGCAAGACATGAAACCGGTGGCGATGGCGACGAGCGAGATCAATGGCACGCCGGGTTGCGATCAACGCTGCCTCGTGATCACGAATCCGGGAGTGATCGGCGACATTCGTAGAGCCTGCAAAACGCTCAGTATTGCTTCGGATGGTTGTTTCATCTTCGCAATGCGCGGTGATCGGTAGTTGTGTCTCTGCA
>CAZITS010001033.1:0-2529 GCA_964542185.1 uncultured Pirellulaceae bacterium | reverse complement strand
ATAGTTGGGGCGCACCGCGTTCCACTTGTACAGCGCCATGGCAGGACATGGAGGTCCGCTGGTCATGCCCTTGCGCAGACGTTACAGGGCAATTCGATTCGTTCAGTTGCATTGCCGGCATTGGCTATTGCTCGTGTCGGTGTGTTGCTGTGCAGTTCCTGTGTGTCTCGCCACACCTGGCTTTGCCGATGAGCGAGGCCAGACGGAAGAAGATCTTCAGATCCGTCTGCGTGTTGAGTGGGGCTACGGTCAGCCCCGGCAGTGGAATGGCAGTTTGCGTGTTTCTGATGGAAGTGTGCGTGAGCTGGCGGTGTTAGGTTGGTCGGCAGATGCGCCCGGTTGTGTGTTGCTTGACCAGAACGCTGTACGAGTTGCCCACCGCCAACAGCTTGATTATGACGGCTTCGATGTTACCGTGACCGGTTCATTGGACAGCCGTGTGCTTCTCGAGTTTGCTCCCAGTGACCAGCCCTCGGAACGGCGTTATCTGGAGATTCCGCTGCAGAAGTTTTTGCCCTCGGACGGCCTCCATGATTCGTCTTTGGACCAGCAAGCGAACCGCCTGGTAGTTCGCCGCGCACCTGGTGATCGTTTGCGACTGGATGTCGAACCCCGGTCGCTGGTGTTTTCCAAGGGCGAACAGTTTGAAATGGACGTTTCAGTTTATCGCCCCGGTTTCCCCTTGGATTCAGAGGGGTCTCTGCAGGTGAAACTTCGGCGAGGCCGTCAAGGCGAGGAGGTCTGGAATCGCCAGTCGACCATTTCAGCGATGCAGGGCGTTGTGCAGGCAGACTTTCGTCCGTTGCGTTTTCCGGTTCCCGATCAAGAAGGGGTTTACCAGCTGGAGTTTGAGTTTTATCGCAACCGCAGTCGTCTGGTTGTGCCACTGGTTGCGGCGGTGCCCGATCTGACCAGACAAGTCCAGTTTGTGGTGATTGACTCCAAGTCGACAGCAGCGAATCAGGCGGAATGGACGACGGTGCTGGATCTCGATCCCACGAGTAAAAGTTGGTGGGATCAATTGGCCCGACTGACACAAATGGAGTGGCTGGTCTCTGAAGACGCGGCAGTCACTGGACAGGGTGCGGCCGGGCGTGTCAAGCACTTGGGACGCGAGTGGGTCGATTTGCCGCCTGAGGGATGGAAGATCTACCCTTTAGCAATTGAACGCATCGGTGCCCCGCACGTGCTGGAAGTGGACTATCCGGATGTGGCTGCGCAGTCGCTAGGCATCAGCCTCCTTGAACCGAATGTAATTGGGAAGGTGGGGCCACTCGGTGTGGATTCCGGCGTTGAGGTGGATGCGCCGCGCAAAGACCAGACTCACGTTGTCCGTACGCATCGCCTGGTGTTTTGGCCGAAAACCACTAACCCGATGCTGCTGATCACCAACCGGCGGGCTGAAGAGTCTGCGTTGTATGGAACGATTCGTGTTCGTAGCGGTCCAGAGCGGTTGCCTTCCAGGGGGGATGCCGGGGAGCCACTCGGCGCGAAAACATCTCCTCGCTTGTTGGCAGCTTTTTTCGACAAGCCTTTGTTTCCTGAGAATTTTCAGGCAACGCAGAACGGGGTCGTTGGCACTGCGCCACTCGATGATTGGGTAACGTTTTATGACGGGGGTCGACGTCTGACAGAGTACTTGCGTTATGCGGGTTACAACGCAGCGATTCTGTCAGTCAATTGTGAGGGTAGTACGTTGTATCCGAGCGAACTGGTGTCCCCAACGCCCAAGTACGATTCGGGAATCATGTTGGGCGAAGCGACGGATCCTTATCGTAAAGATGTTCTCGAAATGCTCTTCCGCCTGTTTAACCGGGAGGGGATGCGTCTTATTCCGGTGGTTGAATTTGCTTCGTTGTTGCCTGAATTAGAGCGGTTGCGTTTGGACAGTAATCTCGCATCGAAGGAAGTCGTTGGGATCGATCTGGTGCGGCGTGACGGGAAATCGTGGTCCGACGTTCACGTGCCACGCGGCGGTTTAGCACCATACTACAACCCTCTGGATCCACGTGTTCAGGCTGCCATGCAGAACGTGATCGATGAGCTTGTTGAACGCTACGCGCACCATCCCGCGTTTGCAGGTGTGGCGTTGCAGTTGGGCGCTGAAACCTTTGCGCAATTTCCGGATGACAACTGGGGCTATGACCGGGTGACTCGGCAGCGGTTTGCGGACGCTGTAGGGGTGGAGGCGGTTTCTCGTTTGCAGGACAGTTCGGCCGCGGACGCCGAAAAGTCGCTCTGGTTGAATTGGCGGGCGACACAACTGGGCGCGTTTTATAAGACCCTGCGGACGACCATTAGCCATCGCCGTGAAAACGCCAGACTATTCCTGCTCGGTTCGCGCATGCTGGATTATCGGCGTGTGCAAAGGGAGTTGCGGCCCCAGTTAGCACGTCGTGGAAGGCGGAGCGGTGTCGTCGAGAAGAGGCCTCTCGGGCCGGAATCGATCGGCGAGATGCAGCCGGCCGATCGCAATATCCGTGAATTGATGTTGCGGGTCGGGATCGACGCAGAGAGCTTTCAAGATGA
>CAZITS010001032.1:0-2533 GCA_964542185.1 uncultured Pirellulaceae bacterium | reverse complement strand
TCCCCGCCGACAGCAACAAAATCAATGCGGTTGCTACATACAGCCAGCGGGCGACGCCAGGGAGCACCAAAATCGCAACAAAGGGCAGGAAAAAAACTGCCAGGATCATTGCGCAGTTACCGATCAAAATGGTCGGCCGGTAATCAACACCGGCCAACACATTTTTCTCCAGCCCAACCACAGCTTCGCGGACGGTCGCATACCAGGGAACACGAATTTCCGATGACGCCAGCACCAGTTCCTGACGAAATCCCGCATTCTTGATGAGCTTTCCTAACTTGATGTCGTCATCCGGTCGCATGCGAATCGGCTCGTGGCGCCCAATTTGTTCGTAGACCGATCGGCGGACTAAATTAAAGGCACCAATGCCGATGTGAGCAGCACTCTTCGGATCAGTTGCGCGCCAGGGGACAAAATAGCTCAGGAAGAAAACACTGAACACTGTGGCGAAAGACTCCAGGAGGGTCGTCGGCATGCTGAAGGCAGGTAACGCAGCCAGATGATCGAGCGAATGGGTTTCAGCATATGCCACAGTACTCACCAACGCGCGCGGTCGAAACACCACGTCCGCATCCGTGAAGAGCAGGTATTGCCCCGTCGCTACTTCGGCACCGCATTGCAATGCGTGGTTCTTGCCTAGCCAGTTCTCCGGAAGTGACTCCAAATGAATCACCACGATGCGTGAGTCCTCCATTGCCACTCGATCAATAATCTCTCCAGTGCGGTCGGTCGACCGGTCATTGACAACAATCAGCTGGATCGGTGAGTACTGCAACTCCATCAACGAACGCAACCCGGCTTCGATATCGCGTTCTTCGTTCCTGGCAGCGACCACAATGGAGAGTGACGGCAACGCCCCTTCGCATGAGTCAAGGGCCGCCACACGGCGAATCCGCCGCATGCCAAGCATCAAATGGAGCTGCATCGCTGCCACGATCACCAAATGGAACGATGACACCCACAGCACTATATTTTCGGGAAGCGGCATCAGCTTAATCCAAGCACGCGTCGTGCATTGCCACGGTAGATTTTTTCGGTGACGTCAGCGGGCAGATCAAGCATCCGTTCAAACAGCTCGAATTGGGGAATGGGTTGTTTGGGGGTCAGATAATCGGTTCCAAACATAATGCGATCCTGGCGACGCAGCAGAAACTCGTGACCAAATTCAAGTCCACGGCTGATCGAATTCGCACCACTTCCAGCAGATAAATCCCCATACAAATTGTCGTATTTTTCCATCAGACGATCAATCGCGCCGCCAGGCGTGGGTGCCCCCTTTGGATAACCGGCCATTTCAGCGCGGGTGACATTCCCTGAAATCGAAGCCCACCAACCTGGACCGTGTCCAATAAAAGTGCAATCCGGATGGTCCTGTAACGCTTTTTCCAGACCGGGCAGACCGGGCCGATCAGTATTGCGCTGATTATCAAGATGAAAAAGAAGTGGCAAACCTACTTCTGCGCATGCTGCGTAAACCCGCATGTTGGTCGGATCGTCGACCGCAATGCCCGGCTTGTGTTCTCCAAACCCTTTGGCACCCGCGTCCTGGTAACGTTTAAGCATCGCAACCAGGCCCGCGAGCCCCCCCCGATACGACGTTCGCGGGTCGACAGAACAAAATGGTATTAACCGGTCGCGATGCGATCGAGTCTCCGTGAGCACAAAATCACTTGTTAACGGATAACTGGATGCTTCAGGAGATACCAGCGGCAACACGACAGCCTGCTCAATGTGCACAGAGTCCATCCATCGCAGCAAGACTTCGGCCGATAGATGCTCAGTACTATTCCAGGTTTGTCCGAGATGGGTATGCATATCAACGTAGGGACCACGCTTGCCCGCAGCAGTCGACAGGTTCACGCCACCCCGCACCACACCGCAGCCTGCGGCAAGACACCCAGCATGCGTCACCGCCCAGGAATGAAATTGGCGTCGATTCACCACTGCCGGCCTGCCTCTTGACTCAGTCATGTCAGTTACCCTGCAATACCTGTAACAAAGCGTGGAGGTACGTGACACCGTACCCCCACTCGATTAGTCGCGTTTTTTCTTTTTTTTCTTCGAGCGTGACCGGCGTTTCCGTTTTCGTTCATAACGAATCGTACAGCCGATTGATACCGTCTCCTTTGTTTTGGGAAGTCTTCCATCCAACGCTGCAACAACTGCGAGTTCGAGGTAATTCACCTTGGCTTTCGATGCAGTCGGATTGTCATCCATACCGCCCATATAGATTACCTGGCGTTTCTTGTTCAACACAAAAAACTCCGGCGTGTACCCGGCTCCGTAGTCTCTGGCAATCTTCTGAGTCGCATCAAACAGGTAGGGGAATGTAAACCCTTTCTTCTCGGCTCGCCGTTTCATCTCAGGAAGGCTATCAGCCGGTATCTTGTTCACGTTGACAGCCACCATACCTACGCGTTTACCCGCTCCCGTGTGATTCCGTGCAAATGCCACCAGTCGATCTTCATAATCAACCGCGTAATCACAGCTGTTGCACGTGAACACGATGACCAGGACATCAAATTTCTTGAAG
>CAZITS010001031.1:0-2533 GCA_964542185.1 uncultured Pirellulaceae bacterium | reverse complement strand
ACCAGAGACAGCCCGATCAAATGCCTGTCAACCGCTCCGCCGAATCGCCGAAGCGGTCGAGTTCCAGGCCGCCCCACTCCATCAGGCTGAGGAACAGGCTGCACATGCGACGGTTGGGAGCTTCGAGATAGTCGAGCGCGCGGCCCCCGCGGAGTTTGCCGCCCGCTCCGCCGAGCAGGACCACCGGCAGTTGTTTCGAGTCGTGATTGCCGTGGATCATGCTTGAACAGTGCATGATGGAAGTGTTGTCGAGCAGCGTGCGATCGCCCTCCTTCACTTTCTCCATCTGTTCGCAGAGGTAGGCGAGCTGGGATGTGAAAAATTGGTTGACCCCGACGAGTTCCGCAGGCTGGGAGTGGGCCATTTGGTGATGCTGATCTTTGGCGCCGGCGTGCGAGTGCGTGAGGATCGAACCGTCGTTGCAATACTTGAGGGTCGCGATCCGCGTGGTATCGGTGCGGAAGGCCAGCAGCACGATATCGTTCATCAGCTTCCAGTAATCCGGAATCTCGGCAGGAATGCCATCGGCGGGCCGTGGGCGATCAGGGGCGGTCAGCGTTGGCTTCCAGCCGTCGGCATTGCGTTTCTGGCCAGCTTGCTTGATACGACCCTCGATCTCATGAACGCTGCCGAGATACTCCTCAAACCGCTGCCGGTCCGAAACGGAGAGTCGTTTCCGTAGCGACCGGGCATCTTCGAGCACGGCATCAACGATACGCTGGTCGCCGCGGTTGGGCTTCGTGCGGAAGAGTTGATCGAAGGCCAGTGCCGGACGCGTTTCCGTCCAGGTCGGCGACACCGCCGTGCTCCACGAAATGTGCGAACTGTAAAGCAATGGATGCCCGTCCTGGAGACCCGGAATCGGCCCTTCGCAGCCGAGCACCAGCGATGGTATCCGCGTGCGATTGCCGATTCGCTGTGCCATCAACTGGTCGAAACTGACGCCCGTGCGGACCTCGGTCTTCGACATCGGCGCCCCGCTGAGCATGTTCCCCGTTTGCATGCAGTGGATGACTCCGTTGTTGGCCTGCTCGTTCCACAGACCGCGGAGGAAGACAAGCCGCTGTTTCCAGGGCTCAAGCGGCTTCAGGCACGGCCCGAGTTCCATGGCGTCGCCCTCGCCTTTGGCCCACCAATGACTCGAGTGGAAGCCCATGCCGGTGAAGGTGACGAGCGTGCGGGTCGGCGGCTGTTGGGCGGCGCTGCTTCCCGTGCCTGCGGCGAAGGACAGCGATTCGAGCCACGGCAGAGCCATCGAGACGCCGAGTCCACGCAGCAGTGTGCGTCGCGAGAAGGTCGAAGCGGATGGGATGGGCATGGGAATGTTCCTGTAGTGGAAAGATTATTTGATTGTAGACTTTCGCGAAGCAAAAGTCGCCTGTCAGTCTGTCGTAACCCGACGCGTAAGCGAGAGCCAGAATTCCAGTCTAATCATAATAACCCAAGGCTCATAATTCTCTCACTTACGCGTCGGGTTACTTTTTTCAACGGACGGTCGTGGCTGCCGGTCGAACGCAGCGAAACTGCTCGCTACGAACGATGATGAGCAAGACGTCCGACCAGCAGCCGCCGTCGACCATCGTCTTTGTCAGCTCTTCAACTAGCTTCCGATCGGAAAGCTGCACGGCGCGGCCCAGCGCGTAACCTGTCAGTTTGCGAGCGAGCCCCCGCAGCAAGTCCTCGCGCCGAGGGCCAGCGAGGTATTTTCGCAGGCCGGCGAAGCCATCGATCTCGACGCCGTCGCGAGTGGTCGCCTTGGAGTCACCGGGCTTCAAATCTTTGGCGGGCCGCAGTCGGCCGAGCGCGTCAAATTGTTCAAGCGTCATGCCGTAGGGATCGATGCGGACGTGGCAGTTGGCACAGGCCGGATTCTTACGGTGACGTTCGGTGATTTCTCGCACGCTCAAACCTGCGGGCGGAGTCTCGGGCAGCGGCGGCACGCCGGGCGGGGTCTTGGGCAACCGCTCGCCGAGTATCTCAACCACCCACGCGCCGCGCTTGACGGGACTGGTACGCGAGGCCGCCGCCGTCTTTGCGAGCACGGATCCAAAACCGAGCAACCCGCCGCGACCGTAGGCGGAAACCTTCTCAACGCGACGCCAACTAGGACCGGTCACGCCAGGGATGCCGTAGTGCTTGGCGAGGACATCGTTGACGACCACTGCATCGGTGGCGATCACGTCGGCGACCGGGCGATCGTTCACGAGCAGATCTTCGAAGAACCGTACCGGCTCCTCGGCCAGCGCGTCGCGCACGGTCGGCGTGAACTCGGGGAACTGCTTCAGATTCCGGCCGTGGTTAGTGACGAAGTCCCGCACACCCAACCAGCGGGCGCCGAACTCCGCAGCCATGCCGCGCATCCGGCCGTCCTTCAGCATCCGCCGCAGTTGTTCCTCCATCACCGCCGGCTCGTGAAGACGCGCAGCCTTCGCCCGCAGTTCGTCGTCGGGGATCGAGTCCCACAACAGGAAGCTCAGTCGCGTCGCCAGTTCGTCGCCCGAGACCGGCTGCCAGTGCGGTCCGGTCGCCGGCT
>CAZITS010001030.1:0-2536 GCA_964542185.1 uncultured Pirellulaceae bacterium | reverse complement strand
GGTTGGTTTCCGACGCGGCAGGTACCGAGCCGACGGCCCACAAAACACCCGTCCTTGGTGACCACGATGTCACCCAGGTTGATTCGATCCTGGCAGTTTCCAGAGATGGTCTGCAGAAGACGCGGCTGGTACTGGAAGCAGCGAAAATCGATGGAGCAACGCCGAACGGCTGCCAAGATTCGGAATGTATCCAACGTACGGCAGTCGGCGACGACCAGGTTGCGTCCGCTGGACTACTGCTCCATTACGATTTCCGACATGGCAGCCTGCCGGACGCGAATGGACGCATCAAAGATCTTTCTGGTAGCGGTATCCATGGGGTAATTCGGCCGACGGCGGCGCTGCCTCTGGCTGTCAAGCGTACAGGTTGGATTGAACACCGCGTCTTACAGGCAGACGGTCGTGGTGGTTGGATATCGCGCCCTGCGAAGATCCAGGCGATTCAGCACCCGACTGCCACGATGACCATGCCTTTTGGCCTGGTGCGAATGGACAACGGCGAGCTTGCATTGCAATGTAGCGCCGAAGGCAAACCAACCAGGCCGGTGATTGCCTTCAGCCGCGACGATGGCGACACGTGGACCGACTTTAACGAGATCCCGGGTGCCAGTGGCCGGCCGATGTTGCTGACTTGCCACGGGGGCGGCATGTTGTCGTTCGTGGCTGGCCGCCGGCACTTTAGCCACGATTACGGTCGCACCTGGAACGATAGCGTCGCGCACCCGCCGACACGTGCGGGTCGGCCGTTTCATCTGGAAGGAAACGCCTGGGTGGACCGCGATGCGGCTGGCAAGGCCAAAGCCATTCTTGAGCTGGGATGGCATTACGCCCCCGGCAAGACGCATCCACGCGATGACGCGACTGTCGTGTTTCGTCGCTCTCTCGATGGAGGCCGCTCGTGGATCGATGAATTCAGTCCGCCGCAATGGAAGTTCACCATGCGACATGCCGGCAAGTCCTGGCTGCGTGGCGTGAGTGAAGGCGCGATTGTCCGCGCTGCCAACGGCGATCTGGTTACCGCTCTCCGCAGTGACATGCCGCCGAGTTTCTTCGAAGGTCCCCATGACGACAGTCTCGAAGGAACGGCCATCAGCATCTCACAGGACGATGGCAGGACCTGGTCGAAGATGAACATCCTGTTCTACGCCGGACGCCATCACGCCAATCTGCAAAGACTACCGAACAACGATCTCGTTTGTACCATGGTTGTGCGCGATGATGTCGACGGCCTGAATCGCGCCAGTGATCGCCGTGGCTGCGACGCGTTGATTAGTCGAGACAACGGGCAAACCTGGAACGTCGATCGTCGCTACGAATTGGATGCCTGGCGTTATGATCGCGAAGACGGCTACTGGGTTGATGGGAAATGCGGGCACATCGCCGCGGTAACACTTCCCGATGGGCATGTCATCTCTGCCTATGGCCACTATCTGAAAGGTGCTGCTGTGCTGATCAAGTGGCACCCGGATGCTCGTCCGGCCATGCCGGTTCAGCGCGATTTAGAGGGTCTGAAACGATTTGCGTCGTCCGCCATGCTCGGCCAGATCGCGCGTCCCAACGTCGACTATCGGGTGCAGCCATCTGCGTTGGTACTGACGGGCCAGGCGTGGATCCAGGTCCCACTGGAAACGCGTCTGGCGGCGCTCGACAAGAATGGCACGATCGAGCTTGTCTTCAAGCCGCAGCAACAGGGTGGCATGCCGATGTTAATCGCTTGCGCGGCACCTGGTGTCAGTGGGTTCCGCATCTCCTACGACCAGCGCAACGTGGCTTCGTCGAGCCAGGTGCTCTTCAGCGACCAGCGCGTGCAGTCGGATCGCATGGAGTACTCAATCCAGGTAAACGGCCAGAGTGACCCGCGTCCGTTCACTGCCGAGTTCCAACAGCTCGCCTACGTGATGCGCGGCGGACATGGCACTTTCTACCGAGACGGTCGCCGCTTCAGCAAGCAAACGGAAACGGGTGACGGTGGTTCCTTGTTTCACTACACGGTCAAGAAGGCCGGTGGGCAGGACAAGTTATTCATCAGCATTGGCGCTTTGGTCCTGGACGCAGCGGCCAGCAGCGCCGTTCAGGGTGAGTTACACGCAATCCGGATTTACGACCGGCCCCTGTCTGTTGCGGAACTGCAGCGCAATCGTTCCGCGAGGGACTAGGATGGCCCGTGTCGCCCACAGAACGGGAGTGGACTGGGGTTTGCAGACTCAGAGAGCTCGTTGCTGCAATTCTGGTGTTTCTGAAAGGGGGACCTGAAGGGGGACCTGAAGGGGGACAAGGCACCTTCAAGCGCCGGAACTTGTGGCTATGATGCATAAGTTGAGCTGTTGGCGCAATGGCCTCGGAACTCAAGTACTACTCGGAGTGTGACATGGCGTTGGCGATCGATACCATGACCGATTTTCTGATCGATTTTGGTGCGAAAGAGGTGCCGCATACCAACAAAAATTATTTCGCGCACGCGGTTGGCGTTTATCGGGATATGAGAAAATGGCAGGCGGACGACGAAGTCTGTCGAGCCGCTATGTTCCATTCGATC
>CAZITS010001029.1:0-2545 GCA_964542185.1 uncultured Pirellulaceae bacterium | reverse complement strand
CGCCACGCTGGTGTCTCTGTTGATCGGTGTAACCTATGGAGCCACTTCGGGTTATTTGGGTGGCTGGGTCGATGCTCTGATGATGCGGATTGTAGATGTGATCTACTCGGTACCGTTTATTTTCGTCGTGATCTTCCTGATCACAATCCTGAATGAAGATACCATCCGCACCCGTCTCGACAGCTATGGCATCGATCAAATCATGATCTTTTTTCTCGTCATTGGGGCACTCTACTGGCTCACCATGGCACGGGTGGTGCGCGGACAGGTACTTTCCTTGAAGAATGAGGCCTTTATCGATGCGGCCCGGACCATTGGTGCGTCACGCTGGAGAATTATTCAACGTCACTTGCTCCCCAACGTGATGGGCATTGTGATCGTCTACCTCACACTCACGATTCCTGCGGTCATGCGGTTCGAGGCCTTTCTGTCATTCCTGGGCCTGGGCGTCTCACCACCTGATGTATCCTGGGGTCTGCTTGTCAACGAAGGATTGACTGTCATTACACCGGTCAAAATCTACTATTGGCTGGTCACCTTCTCGGGACTGGCTCTGGCACTCACGCTGTTCGCCCTCAGCTTTCTCGGCGATGGTCTGCGGGACGCACTCGATCCACGCATGAAAAACCGTGACTAGTCCGTGAAAGGTGATCGCACCATGCCCCCTGCCTTGTTAGAAGTCGATCGACTGGTTGTTGAATTCACCACCGACACAGGAGTCGTGCAGGCGGTCAACGATATCTCGTTCGAACTCCAGCCAGGACAAACCCTGGGAATCGTGGGGGAATCCGGGTCGGGAAAATCGGTTGCCAACCTGGCAGTCATGGGCCTTGTGCCGCAACCTCCAGGCCGGATTGTCTCCGGAGAGATCTCTTTCCGAGGACGCAACCTGCGCAACCTCTCCAGACAGGACTGGTCGGCGATCCGGGGCAAACAGATCTCGATGATCTTTCAGGACCCGATGACTGCCTTGAATCCCTACATGACGATTGCCGATCAGATGCGGGAAGTCACGCAGCGGCATCTGGGGCATCGCCGGCGCGTGGCCATTGACCATGCCGTAGAAATGCTGGAACGTGTCGGTATCCCAGCCGCCAGAGAACGTGTGTTTGATTATCCCCATCAATTTTCCGGCGGGATGCGGCAACGTGTCATGATCGCCATGGCACTCTCCTGCAAACCCGAAATATTAATCGCGGACGAACCGACCACGGCCTTGGATGTCACGATCCAGGCGCAAATCCTGGATCTGATGAAAGAACTACAACGCGATGCGGGAACCGCCATCATTTTTATCACCCACGACCTGGGGGTCGTCGCGAACATCTGCCAGGAGGTGATGGTGATGTACGCTGGCCGCATTGTGGAACACGCACAAGTCGGCCCTCTTTTCCAGCAACCACTCCATCCCTACACACTAGGACTGCTCCAGTCGGGACCACGTTGGGACCAGCGCATCTCGGGTGAACTCAATGCCATTGACGGTCAACCTCCAGACCTCTCCCGGCTACCCGCTGGGTGTGCCTTTGCCGCCCGCTGTCCCTACATTCAAGATCGCTGTCGAAACGAACCGCCGCCACTCCTGTTTCAAGAAACCGCACCGGCCGGACGACGCGGACAAGCCTGTTTTCACGATTTGGCGTCCTCCTCAAGTAGTGCCCGCAAGGAGCTGGACCAATGAGCGAGCACGTTAGCCATGCGTCAGAACCACCGCTCCTTCAAGTCAAAGACCTCAAAGTCCATTTTGACACAAACTCCGGATGGTTCTCCTCCGGCAACGCAATCCGCGCCGTCGACGGCGTCTCGTTTACGCTGCGGGCAGGGGAGACTCTGGGACTGGTCGGCGAGTCGGGTTGCGGAAAATCGACGACAGCCAGAGCGATTCTGAACCTGGTTCCCCCCACCGCAGGATCCATTGAGATCGCGGGAACCCGGACAAGTGGCCTTTCAGCAAAAGCCATGCGCCCGCATCGACGTGATGTCCAGATGATCTTTCAGGATCCGTTCGCATCACTCAATCCGCGCATGACGATCGGCCGCATTATCGCCGAACCGATGGAAATTTTCCGTCTGCACAACAGCCGCCAGCGACAATTGGAAGTCATGCGACTGATGGATCTGGTGGGACTCAATCCAAGCACGCTCAATCGCTACCCGCATGAATTTTCAGGAGGGCAGAGACAGCGCATCGGCATTGCCCGCGCGTTGGCGGTCGAGCCCCGCCTGCTGGTTTGCGATGAGGCCGTCTCCGCACTGGATGTTTCCATTCAAGCCCAGGTCATCAATCTCCTTAAGGATCTGCAACAACGGCTCGGGGTAGCCTACCTGTTTATCTCACACGACCTGGCCGTTGTCCGTCATATTGCCGATCAGGTGGGCGTCATGTACCTCGGGCGGATCGTGGAAATGGCCGCCGCGGAAACGCTTTATCAAAACCCACGCCACCCGTACACCCAAGCACTGCTCTCTGCGGCACCAGTCCCCGACCCCGAACGAGAGCGACAGCACCAGCGGCAGGTTCTCCTCGCGGTGCGCAAGCGCCTCG
>CAZITS010001028.1:1564-2547 GCA_964542185.1 uncultured Pirellulaceae bacterium | reverse complement strand
ATTCCGTTATAATAAGCGTTGGTTTATGGTTTCGCGCGCGGCACGTTATGAGTCGGCGCTAGTCATAACTGTCCAACGCGGCGTCTCAGCCCAAGGCGACTTTGGGACTGATAAATCGAACATCTGGAGGGTGACATGGATAAGCAACAGGCCGTCGATTACCTGGTTAACATTTACGCGGTACTGGCATCGGATGGCGATGTTGAACGGTCAGAATCCAGGGTGTTTGAAGTGATCGCCAAGGAAATTGGGGCGGGTTTCTTTGAACGCAAGAAAGCGATTGAGGCCTACGAAGAAACGAAGGCGACAGCGACTCTCAGCGGGCGCTGGTCTGATAAGGTCAGGAATCTCGAGGACATGCTGTTTGCCGCGTATTGCAATGGTGCGTTAGCGCCAGATGAAAAGGCAATCGTCGTGGCGCAAGCTCGCGTTCTGGGTATCGAGAAGGAGCAGCTGACCGTCATCAAGTCAGAGGCCAAGCAGCGTTTCGACGCGTTCCGCTAGTGCGAGGGGGAGCGACCTGTAACGTGGAACGGATGACAAACGGCCCGCAACGCCGTATGGTACCCACTTAAGGCGGTGCTGTGATGTTGTGGACGGACAGGACGATCAGGGAAGCTCCGATGAAACGAACACTACTGGGTCTGCTGTTGTTGTCAGGTGGCTGTAATGTTCCTGTCAGCCAGTCGCCGGTGGAACCGCCTCCGGTGGAAGCCATTGAACCCGCGCCCACACCGCCCCGTAGCGAAGCGGTACTGGCACTGGAAAAGCTGGGCGCGGATTTCCAATTTGAGGATCAGGTGGCAGTGTCACTGGAATTGCCAGTGGCCACTACCAACAGCGATTTAGCGCGGCTCAAGGAACTGACAGGGCTCAAGCGGATTGTGCTTCCTGGTGCACAGATTACCGATGGAGGTCTGGTCTACTTGCGGCGTTTGGAGGGGTTGACGCACATTGACTTGTCCGGGTCAGCCATTACAGAC
>CAZITS010001028.1:0-1554 GCA_964542185.1 uncultured Pirellulaceae bacterium | reverse complement strand
GACGTTGGGTTGGGCCATCTCAAAGGACTGGTTGGGTTGGAAGCACTCGACCTGACTCACACCAAAGTTACCAACGCGGGTCTGGCTCACCTGCAGGATATGAAAGGTCTTGTCGAGCTGTCGCTGGCAGAGACCGCGATCACATCAGCCGGACTGGTAGCACTGGCCAATCGCGGAATGAAGTTGCTGGATTTGCCAACAGCGGCTCGCAACGACGTCGGCTTGCAACATTACCTGGCTGCGTTTCAGCCGCTACAACGAATTGACCTGAGCAACTGGTCGGTGACCGATGCAGGCCTTGCGCACTTGAAGACAATGGCTAGCCTGGAAACGGTAGCACTCGATACGCTGCCAGTGACCAATGCGGGATTGGTTCATCTGAAGATGCTTCCGGGACTCAAAGAGATCAGTTTGGCTGGTACCAAAGTGACCGATGCGGGCCTGACACACCTCAAGGAGATGCAAGGGCTCCAGCGCATTTCTCTGGAAGGAACTCCAGTCACCGCAGCTGGCATTGCACAGTTGGCAGGTTCGGGGGTGGCGGAATTGGCGCTGCCGGTGGCTGCCCGCAGCGACGTCGGTCTACCGCATTATCTGGCCGCAACCGCGGCGCAGGCGACGTTGGATCTGGCCCGCTGGACGATCACGGATGCCGCGTTGGCGCATCTCAAAGAACGACCGCAATTGGAGGAGTTACTGCTCGATCATACGCCGATTACGGATGCCGGATTGCAGCATTTGGCGGCGGTGGGGCAACTGCGGTCGCTTGGTTTGCGGGGAACGATGATCACCGATGCGGGGTTGGTTCATCTGAAACAACTTGCTCAATTGGAGGAATTGAACCTTGCTGATACCGGGGTTACGGAAACGGGGTTAGGTCATTTAATAGGCAAGCGGTTCGACGATTTGGAATTGCCGTCGGGGGCGCGAACCGATGTGGGTTTTGGTCTGTATCTTGAGTTGGCCAAAAAGACAGAGAAATTGTCACTCGCAGGATGGCGAGTCAGTGATGCCGGACTGGCCCACTTGAAAAACCAAACGCAGTTGAGTGGTCTCAGTTTGCGCGGCACGGGTGTTTCGGATGCTGGCATGGTCCAGTTGGCGGGGCTGTCGAATTTGCAGGAACTCGACCTCTCGCGGACCGCGGTAAGCGGCCGCGGTCTCTCGCATCTTGCAGGCCTGAGCCAACTTAGATCGCTTGATCTGAGTGAATCCGAATTCGATGCGGTGACGCAGAGTCGGCTCAGCGAATTTACAGGTTTGCGGGCGCTTGATTTGGCGGGCATTCCGGTTGTGGCTGGCGACCTGACGGTGCTGGCTGAGCTGGAGGAACTGGAACGCCTGACACTCGATCGAATTCCGTTGGATGATGAGGCTTTACGGCCGCTGGCAGAACTGACTCAGCTGCAAGAGTTGTCCTTGCGCGGTACGCGAATTTCCGACGAGGGCCTGGCACATCTCCAGGGGTTGGAGAACCTTCAGACATTGCGGCTTGGCAAAAGTCCCATCAGTGGTTCTGGGTTGGTGTATCTGAAGTCGCTTGGCCAGTTGCGG
>CAZITS010001027.1:0-2553 GCA_964542185.1 uncultured Pirellulaceae bacterium | reverse complement strand
AAGTGACACAACGAAGAGCGCTGTTGTCACAAGAACGCTGACAGGGAGTGGGTGGCGGCAGCGAGTCATTTCGCATCGTCCTTTGATCCGTCGCCTTTGAGTGCCTCTGCCCCATCCGAAGTCGAGTCTTCGCGCCCGTAAAGTCCGATCCGTTGGAGTGGTAGCTTCTCAAAGCCGATATCCCAGGCTGGCGAGTCAGGACGTAGCGCGAAGTCAACGGCGCGCGGATGCTTGCCCTCGCCGATGCGGTCAGGCGCGGCGAAGCGGGGATCGACGTCCACGAGGTTACTTTCAATCGTCTGATACCGGCGGGCTTCCGCGTGAACGCCGTCCCAGGTTCCGCCGATTGACACATTGCGGAGCACACGGTTGCCCTTCGGCGCCGCCGGATCGTCGTTCAAGATGTTGACGAGCCGCGGATAGCGTTTGCTGTAAGGAGGCTGTTTGTAACGGATTCCTTGCAGCGTGCCTTTCTCGCGGCCTTCCTTGATCCACGCGTCGGAGTGGTCGTGAGCCCAACCGAGGGCGCGGCCGTCGATGTGCAGCGATGGGCGACAATCGACAAACAGGTTGTTCTCGACCGTGCAATCCCGCCCTCCGCCAATGAAGGCCGCTCGCGTCACGCGATAGAACAGATTGCCGGAAACTTCTGTGCCGCAAAACATGTCGTCGAGATAAACGCCCACGCAGCCGCGACCTTCGAAACCGTTGATGTCATGCAGGTAGTTGTGGCGGATGACCGTGCCGCGCATGGTCCAGGTGCGGCCCGTGTAAAGCGCCCCCGCGTCGTTCGATTCCTGGCAGACATGGTGGATTTCGTTGAACTCAATCAGATGATCGTTGCCACTGAAGCCCATGCCCATATGTGGCGCGTGGTGAATCAAATTGTGGGCCGCGCGATTGCCGACGCCTCGGAGCGTGATGGCCGGTTGATAGACGCGCTTCACGCGAGCGTAGTGGTGAATGTGATTATTCTCTGCCAGGTGTTCGCCCCGCGCGAGCGTCGTCCGATCGCCACCGTTGAGTGAAATCCCACCGCCGCCCGTCTGGTCGATGTCACAACCGACGATGCTGTGCCGCTGGCCGCCCGACACGATCACGGCCCAACCTCCCACGTTGCGAATCGTGCATCCGACCACCCGGTTGCCAACTCCGCCCGCCATGGTGATCGCCGTGCCACGAGCTCCCTCAAATTTGAATCCTTGAAGTGTAACGTACGACGCCTCTGTCATCGTCACCATCGTCGGCAGCACGGAGACGATTGCCTCGCGGTTTTCGACGGACCGTGGCGGCCAGAAGTAGAGCAGGCCACGCTCGCGGTCGACGTACCATTCGCCCGGCTGGTCGATCTCGGATAGGAGATTGAACGCGTAGAACCACTGCCCTTTGCGATAGCCATAGCTGTGATACGGTGTTTGGACCTCGATGCTACGCCGCTCGACGTCGATCGCTTTGATCTTGTGACGCTGCTCGGACCAGTCCCAGAACCAGTATCCATGAACCCAGGCATCCCGTTCGTTGATCCATCGCTTTGGCCGGTCGCCCTTGTACGTAAAGATGCCCTCTCGGCACCCTTTCGTTCCGCGGACGTCCACTTCGGTTTTGCCGAGGACGTCGACGATGGGTTCGAAGCCCTCGTTCGGCCAACGGGACAACGTCATCGGTTTGCCGTTGAAGAACAGCTCTGAGCCACCGCCGGACGGCGAGCCGAAATCGGTGACTCCCAGCGCCTTCAGGTCAGCTCGTCTGACATGACCGCGGGCCGCCTCTCCCAACTCGCCGAGCACCGCAGCATCAGTGACGGGCTTCCAATTCGTGACGCGCTTGCCACCAAAGATCCGCACGGCTTCATCTTTGGCCGCCCGGTAGACGATCGGAGCTGTGTGAGTTCCCGAGTCCTCTGACGCAAATACCAGCGGCTTGTCGATGCTGTAATTTCCCGCACTGACGACGACTATCACCCCTTCACCGGGCAGTTGATTCGATTTCTTCAACTGGCGTACGGCGTCTCTCGCCCGGGTTAACGTTGCAAATGGCCCATCACTCTTCTCCTTGTTGGGCGTCTTTCGCGTCCCCGACCACGCATCGTCACCGTCTGTCGCAACGTAGAACGTAACCTGCGCGGCCACGGTCGTGTCACTGGTAGCCATCATCCCCACCGTCAAAACGACCAGCACAGCAACGGACAAGATTCGACAGCGTGGGTGATTCATGATTACGACTTACGAGACTTGTTGTGTCATCGTTCTCAGGTCAATAGTGTCTTGCCAATGGCCGCGCGATATGCGGTCATCCGGTATCTTGATTGTCAGCGGCCAATTGCATCAACTCGAGTTCAAGGATTGTACCAGAGCGTCGCAACGCGATTGCGCTGCTCGGCCAGATCTAACCTCTGTAATGCCCGTATCGCTATGATCAACCTTGCAGCGTCGCCCACGGCGTCTCCTGCCGTACACACTCCGCCGATGGTCCCTGGTGTTTAGTGGACCAGTGACTCGGGCGCGATCGACGCTCCGCCTGACAACGACCTCGATCCGTCTCCCGATGTGCAGT
>CAZITS010001026.1:0-2555 GCA_964542185.1 uncultured Pirellulaceae bacterium | reverse complement strand
ATCAACATCAGCTGGAGTACAGCAATCAATACCAGTGCGGGTGGTGACTGGATCGCCCCGTCGGGGGAAAACACTACCTCCAGAACGCACTTATTGGCCACGATTCCAATCCCGACCAGAAACATGCCGAGATAGATTCCGGTCTTGCCACGATTGCCATGCATAACGGCGTACTCCATTTTCGGGAGTTTCTGCCATCACCATCTTCCCCTTTCTATAGATGGAAATAAACCGAATTGGTTGCGCGCAACCACCAAACAACGGAAACAAATTCGTAGCGCTGGGCTGTTTTTGACTTGGCTGACGTCAATTCCTGCCGTCATGGGCACTTTTGCCAGAGGTGTATTTGACCTGCACGCCATCCGCACGCGGCACTGCAATGTTGGTTCCCTTGGGCAGCCAAGGGATCGAGACTCACGGGCATCTTACGTCTTCGTCCATATGGCGAGGTGCTTCACTTCTATCGTGTCGATTACGACATCGATACGCGCGTAGCGAAACTCAAACACCGCCCGGACATCGATGACTTGCAGCACGGTCGACTGCCGAAGGAAAAACAAGCGATCTGCGGCAACTCAGCTGTCAGGCGTTTCCCTTTATTACACGCTGTTCCACACTCTGCCGTTCAGGCCATTCTTACCCTTGCCGGCAACCCCCTGAGCCGATCGAACAGCCCGGCCTTTAGCGCAGCACCGTTGCACCTGACGCGATTCAGGCAAGAACGTCATGCAGGACATTGCCAAGCACATCCGTCAGACGGAAATCACGCCCCCCGGAACGGTAGGTGAGGGCTTCATGATCCACTCCCAGTTGGTGCAAGACCGTCGCCCAGAGGTCGTACACCGTCGAAATACTCTCGACTGCGTGGTAGCCCAGATCGTCGGTCGCGCCAAACGTCGTTCCCCCCTTCACGCCTCCGCCAGCCAGCCAGACGCTGAATCCATACGGATTATGGTCGCGACCATCGCTGCCCTGCGCAAACGGCGTGCGCCCGAATTCACCCGCCCAGACAATCAATGTCTCTTCAAACAGTCCCCGTTGCTTGAGGTCGCGGATCAACGCCGCAATCGGCTGATCCACCTGCTGTGCCATTTCAGCATGCCCAGCCCTCAATCCGCCGTGCTGGTCCCACGGGTTGCCTCTTTGGCCAGGGTCCGATGGCCGCGGGAGACAAGTGAGTTCGACAAAGCGTACACCACGCTCCACCAGCCTGCGCGCCAGCAGGCATTGGCGTCCGTAGGCCGCCGTTTCCTTGACGGGTGATTCCATACCATAGAGGCGCTGGGTGGCTGCGGTTTCGTCAGTAAGCTCTAGCAGTGCAGGAACCGCGGCCTGCATGCGGAAAGCCGTCTCGTAATTGCGGATCGCTGACTCCACCTGTTCGTTCGCGCCCAGCAGGGAGAGCTGCCGGCGATCGAGCTGTTCAATCAATCGCAAGCGTTTCCGCTGTCGGTTGGCGGGGTCACGTGGCACGATGTTGGGCAGCGGCTCTACCTGGCTGGAGTCGATCATCGACGCCTGGTGCACCGCTGGCAGGAACCCGTTGCCGTAAATACCGATTCCTCCCAGCGGCGCACCGCCGCTGGCGAGAACCACGTATCCTGGCAAGTTCTCGTTCTCACTTCCCAGACCGTAGTCCATCCACGCGCCGGCGCTGGGATAGCCGGCCTGGGAAAAGCCGGTATGGATGAAGTAATTTCCCTGCGCATGTTCATGGGCGATGCTGGTCATCGAACGAATCACGGCCAGATCATCCGCACACGTCGCGATTTGCGGAAACAGTTCGCTAACCGCGATTCCACTACTACCGTGCTTATTGAATTTCCAAGGGCTGGCCATGATGTTCCCGTTGGCATTGAACATCGTCCGCTTGACCGGAACGGGCATCGGTTTGCCGTGGTCGACCATGAGCCTCGGCTTGGGATCGAATGTATCTACTGCCGAAACGCCGCCTGACATAAAGCAGAAAATGACACTCTTCGCACGCTGCGGTCGAGTACGACTGGGGTGCAAAGAGCTGGCTGCGCCCCTGGCAAACAGATCAGGCCGCTGTCCCGACAACAGGCCCCTGAGGGCCGTCAGACCGAACCCGACGGAACTGTGAGCGAGCATCTTGCGACGCGTTTTCTTAGCGGACATAGATAAACTCCTTCAGGCAAAACAGCGACTGGGCAAAATCCTGCCAGATCTGAGCGTTGCCCGGAATGTCGGCCGCCCCGATACCCTGAACAGCGGCATGTTCGGACAAGTAATCGAGCGCAATCGACAGTTCCGTGGAATCGGGCTCTCGACTCAGGGCGACTTCAAACATATGCCGAACGCGCTGCGTGCTGGGCAGACCCTCCGCAATCAACGCGGCAGCCCACTTCGCGGACTGATCAATCACGAACGGATCGTTGAGCATCGTCAACGATTGCGCGGGAACATTCGTAATATCTCGCCGGCCGCGCGTCGTGGAGGGCTTCGGGGCGTCAAACACTTCCAGGAAGGGGTTGTGTGCATTCCGTCGAATTCTTAAATAGACACTTCTTCGACGATCCCCGTCGAGTGGGCCT
>CAZITS010001025.1:0-2555 GCA_964542185.1 uncultured Pirellulaceae bacterium | reverse complement strand
ACCTCCGCCGACACGTCGACTCCGAATGTGATCAACGATGCGGGTGGCCTCCAGTCGGAACCCATCTCCTTGGGCCCAGAGCCGACCAAGATCTTCGTTGTGACGATGCAGGCAATCGCCGCCGGCGAGGTTAGTTTCCAGACCGACCCGACTGAGCAGTCACCAGCGTTTGATACGGTCTTCTTTGAGCCGACGGAAGCAGTCTCGCGGAATCGCATCACCTTCGGTTCCGAGTCGATTTCGATCGTGGGAGCGGGTACGCCACCACAAGCGATAGATGATTCTTATGCTGCCGGATCCCAGGTACTCGCTCCGCTTGATAATGATCTGTCTGGCAGTAACGGGCAGGCGAGCATTGTCGCAGTAGGTCCGACCTCTGCTGGCGGTGTTGTGTCGATCATCAATAACGGTGCAGGTGTTGCCTATACGCCTCCGCAAGGTGCGGCTGTCACGGATCAGTTCATCTATACCATTGAAGATTCCATCGGCTTGCAGTCAACGGCACAGATCACGGTGCACGGCAGCGATGCGAACGACGTCGTCCATTTGCGTGTCGACGTGGCTGACGAGAATGGAAATTCGCTGGGGAACCAGTCGATCTCGGTTGGAGATGAATTCCAGCTCAATGTATACGTCACAGACTTGCGTAATGCTGCTGCGAATCGCGGTATTTATGCGGCCTACCTGGACCTGCTCTATGAACGCGGTCTGACTGCGGTCAACGTCGACGGTGGAAATGCCGAGGGGTATGACATTACGTGCGGCATTGCCTATTCGCAATTCCCGTCGGACACGTGCAATATCGGCCAGGTGGTTGATGCCTCGACTGCGGGAATAATCGATGAAGCTGGTGGCGTGCAATTTTCCCAGACACCACTTGGCTCTGAGGAATTTCACCTGCTGAGCATCGGTATGACGGCGACTTCGGCCGGAGTGGCGACGTTCACGGCGGATCCAGCTAATGGCAGTCCCGGGCAAGATACCCTGACGTTTGAACCGGCCGAAGCAGTAAGCTTCGACCAGATTCGCTACGGTTCAGACAGTGTGACGATCGTCAGTGGTGCGGGAGAAGGGGAAGCGACGAATACCAACCCTGTGGACCGGTACGATGTGAACGGTGACGGTGCGCGTTCTCCTGTCGATGCACTGCTGGTGGTCAAAGATCTCAATAGCCAGTACACGGCTGCCGCGGAAGGCGAAGCGTCGACGACGTCCGACGCAGCACCTTACCTGGACGTGAATGCCGATGGGAATATTTCACCGATTGACGCTCTGTTGGTAATTAGTACTCTCAATCAGCGTTCATCAGCTGCTGGTGAGGCCGCAAGTCAAGGTTCGGTGATTGAAGTTGTTCCGGCCGACGAAGTGGTTGCGATCGGTGACGCACTGTGGACGCGTCGTGAGGCTGCCACGCCGGTACAGGTTACTGAATCGTCTCTGGTGCCCGCACCGGCTGTTGCGAGTGATTCACAGGATGTTACCGGTTGGCTGGCCGCCGCGCGACATGCTTCGATTAATGATGTGACCGCACTGGACGCGGCCGTCGCCGCGGCGAGTTCCTACCGGGAAGATCTGATCGCGGATGAATTGCTTGAAGATCTGGCAAACAGTTGGAAGCGGAATTAGTCTTCGGGCGACTTCAACAGTTTCCACGCTAAATAAATCACAGCCGGCCTCGTTGCGAGGCCGGCTGTTTTGCGTTCAGGGGGTACCGGTTGTGCCCGTGCCGGTGTCCGAGCGCGGAGCCGCCGGGGTTCTTGTCGCTCCCACCTGATATCTTGTTGTGAGCCAACAAGTCTATCGGGCAGTTTCTTTATTCCCGGCCATCAAGTCGCTGTGATGCTTGATGGCACTTGGAGAAAACCAGATTCGGGAATTGCGGGAGCATGGTTTATGGTCATTGAAGTGGAAATGAAATTTGCTGTACGTGACGAAGTGGAGCTCTGCCAGCGTCTGAAGAAATGGGAAGTTGAACTGGGGCCGAGCGAACGACAGGTTGACTCGTATTTTTCGCACCCGGCACGTGATTTTTCCAATACGGATGAGGCACTTCGTATTCGGCAGACAGAAAGTCGGGTTGAGGTGACTTATAAGGGCCCTCGTCTCGATGAACGTACCAAGACTCGAAAGGAAATCGAGGTCTCATTGGCAGACCACAGAACTGCAGCACCGCAGTTCGCAGAGATTTTGGACGCGCTGGGGTTTTGCGTAGCGGGTGAAGTAACAAAAAGTCGCCGATTGGGCCAGCTGCAGGTGCGCAATAGATCAGTCACTGTCGCTTTGGATCAGGTTGACGGCTTGGGAAGGTTTCTGGAATTGGAGAGCATCGTGTGTCCAGCGGATGTGGCAGAAGCTCGCGCAACCCTGGAATATCTGGCGCGTGAGCTGGATCTGGGTGTAACGGAACGAAGAAGTTATCTGGAGTTGTTGGAGCTGCATTCACCGCCACGGTAGGCGCGTGTTCGAGTGCGTTGATCTTGAGTGGATTGACACGCCCTATGTGGCTGACACAATGTGGCCGATCGAGCGCCAAACTGGGAATGGGAACCGATGAG
>CAZITS010001024.1:0-2561 GCA_964542185.1 uncultured Pirellulaceae bacterium | reverse complement strand
GCTGAACACCCCGACGTCGGCAAGCAGCTGACCGCGTACGCGGAAGCCGCGCGAGCGGAACTCGGCGATCGCAATCGTCCCGGTAACGGCCAGCGTTCCATAGGCAAGGTCGCCGGCACACCAGTGGCGCAGGTACCGCCACAAAACAACGCTTTACAACTAATCGAAGGCGTACGCGGTGGACGCCACTGGGTTAACGCAACAACTGCTCCGCCAAAGTCACCGCGGGAGTCGATGAAGACGCTGGAGATCGAGCCTGGACTTGAAATCGAACTCGTCGCCGCGGAACCTCTGGTGTTCGACCCAGTCGCCATCACATTTGACGAACGCGGGCGCATGTTCGTCGTCGAGTACGGCGACTATCCGATCGGACCGGAAGACGGAGGCGATCCGCTTTCGCGAGTCGTCTATCTCGAGGACATCAACAACGATGGCAAAATGGACCGCCGGCACGTATTCGCCGACAAGTTGAATTTCGCCCACAGCCTGATGCCGCTCGACGGCGGATTGCTTGTCAGTGCGCAAACGGAGATTCTTTTTTTGAAGGACACCAACGGCGACCACGTGGCCGATGTCCGCAAGACGTTGTTCGACGGTTTTACGCCGGCCCATCCGCAAATGCAGATCGGCAACCCGCGATGGGGTCTCGACAACTGGATTTATCTGAACTATGGGCCAGGCAAGATCACGTCGTCTCGCAATCCTGACAGCACAGTGACAATACCCCGCAGAGACTTTCGATTTCATCCAGAAACGATGAAATTCGAAGCCGATAGTGGCATGGGACAATTTGGCAACACTGTCGATCGCTGGGGTCACCGGTTCTACTGCACGAATCGCAATCCGATTATGACAACACTAATACAACCGGCGGTAATGACGCGAAACCCGTACTCGGTGATCTCGCGCGGGCATTACGACGTCGGCAAATCAGGTGGCGAGACTCGTGTTTATCCGCGCGTGGCAATGAAGAGCAATTATCTGTCGCATGCAGGGACTCATACGTCAGCATGTGGTGTCACCGCGTATCTGGGTGACCTGCTGGGACCAGAGTACTTGAACAGTGTTTTCGTCTGCGAACCGATTGGGCATCTGGTGACGCGGTCGATTGTTGCGCCGAATGGACTGACGCTGGCAGCGCGACGCGCGCGGCCAAAGGCCGATTTCCTGGCCTCGACCGATACCTGGTTTCGCCCCGCCAGTCTGGCGAACGGGCCAGACGGCGCTTTGTACCTGGCGGATATGTATCGCTTATGGGTTGAACACCCGCAATTCCTGCCGCCGGAAATCGCTGTCAAGCTGGATTGGCGTGCTGGCGAAGATCGCGGCAGAATCTATCGCATCGTGCCAAAGGAATCAAAGTCACGCCCTTTCACGCCCCCGCAGAACATCAAGCAGACCATTGCACTTCTTCAGGATGACAACGCGTGGCGACAGTTTCTCGGTCAGCGCCTGCTGGTTCGCCAAAACATCGAGACATCGATTCCCGAAATTCGCCCGATCCTGCAGGGCGGAAAATCGGCCACATCGCGTCTGCACGCGCTGTGGACTCTTGACGGCATGGGTGCATTACAAGGTATCGACGTACTTACAGCACTCGAAGATCCCGATCCACACGTCAGACGCGACGCCGTCAAACTGGCGTCGCGCTGGCTGTCGGAAGACGCCATCTTTGAGAAAGTCGCTCAACGTGCATCCGATAGCGACCCGCGAGTCCGGTTTCAGGTGGCTTTGACATTGGGTGAAAGTGACCGCGCCGCTGTGACGCGACTCCTGGTAACGCTCGCACTACGGGACGGGCGAGATTCGTGGTTCGCCAGCGGCTTACTTACGTCCGTCAGCAAGCGAGCTGGCAATGTACTGACGGCACTTGTTGAAGACAGGTCGTTTGCTGGCAAAGGTGATGGCCCAGCGGCTCGGTTAATCAAACAACTTGCAGCGGCTGTCGGCGCACGCGGCGACGTAAACGAGCTGTCATCGGTAATGAAAATCCTGGCGTCTCGTGGGACTGACAGCGCGTGGTGGCGGGCTGCCATCATCAGCGGCCTCGGAGAGGGATTGCCGCGGCATCGCGGAGCACTCGGTCGTACCAGTCTGCCGACTCTGCTGGCAAAGCCGCCTGCGACCTTGGCCGCCAGTGTCGCCGCGGTTAGAGACTTCGTGAAGCGGGCGGGAAGGACCGCTGCCGATCGTTCCAAATCGCCCGCCGACCGCACCGCTGCCGTGGAGCTGATGGCTTATCAACCATTCTCAGACTCAGCCCATGTATTTCGTGAGTTACTGGCAGTCGGCCAGCCCGTAGCAGTACAGTTGGCGACTATCAACGCGCTTTCCGCGAATGGTTCGGCAACGGCGGGACAAATTGTCCTGGATCGCTGGCCGCAACTGGGTCCTGCCGTTCGCGGTCCGGCGCTGTTGCTGTTGTTGCGGCGCACATCAACGACTCGACAGGCACTGGAAGCCATGGCTGCCGGCAAGTTGCGTCCCGCGGCACTTAGCATCGATCAACGTGTCCGACTGCTGAAGCATGCGGATAAAACACTTCGAGCCATGGCAGCCGA
>CAZITS010001023.1:0-2564 GCA_964542185.1 uncultured Pirellulaceae bacterium | reverse complement strand
GTCCGATGCCTGGCCAGTAGTCGGCGGGTGATTCCCGCTGATCGTGTTGCGGTACCCAAAAGCAGTCCCCAGAATGGTAATGTCGATTGACCAGGTACCGGGGAGGTTCTGGTTTTCCTGACGATGTATTCCCTTGCCTTTGTGTCTGTGGCGCGGGTCGGAGACTGCGGTCAACGATCACAAAACGCTTCTGTCAGGTGCTGGCGGCTCCGGATCGGCACGTTGTGGTCCGGGCGCAAAGAGATTTTAGAGCAGTGCTGAGCTAGGGGGCGACACCCATGTCTACGAAATGGCCAGAGATTGAACAGTTTGAGATGCCGTTGCCGCAGGATTTGCGCGCGCCGGTAGTACGGCTTTGGGAACGAACGTTTGACACTTCTTACGCGTCGTTTGAAACCGTTCTGGCTGGGTCAGAGAACGACACCAATCGGAACCTGCTATTCCTGGTTCACCAGGATTCTGTGGTCGCGGCGTCCTGCCAGTTGACGGTTTCCCGTACTGGCGTTCTGTGGGGAGGAGTAGGAGAAGTTGCGGTTGATGACATCCATCGCAAGCAGGGATTGGCCACGCGGCTTTGTCGGCAGGCGCGTGACTGGTTTTGGGAACAGCGAGGAGAGGTTGTCTTTCTGGGCACGGTCAATCCTGCGGCGGCGAGAATTTATCGACGATTAGGCTGGCAGCGCCTTCCAGGGACGACCGTCATGGCCGCGACACGGGCAGGTACGTCCCCTGAGAGCTTTCTGGTAGATCACTTTCGTAGCAGTTCCGGAGAGGTTTCACTTCGACCATTGGATGCGGCCGCGCGCTTGCCCGTCATTCCACTCGCCCTGGTGGCCCATCCCTGGCAAGTTCTGGATGCGAATCTCGCCTTAGGTTCCATACGCTTTACCCGGCAGGACCGCTGTATGAGCCTCTTTCCACGATACCAACGTCTGGCACAGGTTCCGGGAGGTCGGGTCACGGCTGCCTGGACTGCTGACGGACGCCTGGTTGGGCTGGCGTCGGCAAACCCATTTTCGCCCGGACACGTCTGCCTGGATGGCTTTAGTCACCCCCGCTTCTTGGATTGTTGGGACGAACTTATCCGCAGTTTGCTGGAAAGTTACCAGCAGCAAGAGGCTACGGTTTGCACTCTGGTTTCGTCGGAGGATGAGGAGAAAAGGGAGCGTTTCGAGGCACTTGGCTTTGTTGCCGATGATGGCGCGGAAGTAGTAGCGATTGCCGAAGAGCGATTGCCGGCGCAGCGTCTGGTTCACGCAGGCTAACATCCCGGATCGCACTCCGCTGCGGCGTGGAATGGTGCGGTGTTTTCGTCCGTGTTGTGGCCCGGGCCGATTGAGCCATGCATGCGGTGTGCGTGTGTGGAACACGCATCGGGAGCCGGTGTAGGGGGCGTTCAGTCCAAGTCTGTTCTACTGTTCAAGGGTTTGGGATCGTATACAATCGCCCGGCTCAACAGATGGATGGGCCAGTGTGATTAAATGAATTTGCCAGGGTGGCCAAGGGGTGAAGCAATGGGTGCGATTCGTGTTGGAATTGTAGGATTGGGTGCCAATTGCCGGTTGCGACATGTGCCTGGCTTGCGCGCGTGTCGGGATGTCGAGATCACGGCGGTATGCAATCGTCGCCCGGAGTCGACACAGCAGATGGCGCAGCAATACAGCATTCCCAAGACGTACGAACGCTGGCAGGATCTCGTAACGGATCCAGAAATTGATGCGGTGTTGATCGGGACCTGGCCCTATCTGCATGCCGAGATCAGCGTGGCGGCGCTCCAGGCAGGCAAGCATGTTTCCACAGAAGCGCGGATGGCGCGCAATGTCGAGGAAGCACGTCAGATGCTGGCGGTCAGTCAGCAACATCCAGAGCTGGTCACTCAGATCGTACCCAGCCCGTTTGGATTGCGTGTGCACCAGACACTACTCGAACAGCTCGCAGCAGGTTATCTCGGCGAGCTCCGTGAGGTGGTCGTACTCGCCACGAGCGGTGATTATGCCGACCCAACTGCACCGCTGCATTGGCGTCAGTCTGCGGAAATCAGCGGAATCAACATGCTGGCGATGGGCATTGTCCATGAAACACTGACTCGGTGGGTTCCGGATCCGATTCAGGTGCTGGCACAGACACAGATTTTTACGACGCAGCGCAGGAACGAGCAGACAGGACAGCTCGCAGATGTCGGTACTCCAGATACGGTTCATGTACTGACCGAGTTGCCTGCAGGAGTTCGTGGCATCTACCACCTGAGCGGCGTTGTGCACCATGGTCCGGCACTGCAAATCAGGCTGTTCGGTACTGCGGGAACTTTGCAGTGCGTGTGCGACCCGGAAGATCGCTTGCTGGGGGCCCGGGCCGAAGACGCCCAATTGGCAGAGATCCCGATCGCTCCGGAGAAGGAGGGGGGGTGGCGGGTTGAAGCCGATTTTATCGAAGCCATCCGCGGTGAAAAAGAAATCGAGTTCACGACATTTGCTGCGGGTGTCCGTTACATGGAATTCACCGAGGCCGTTGCTCGCAGCAGCCAGCAACAGAGGGCTGTCAAGCTTCCGCTCGATGACTAAAAC
>CAZITS010001022.1:0-2568 GCA_964542185.1 uncultured Pirellulaceae bacterium | reverse complement strand
GCGCTCAATGGGCCGAACTACGCAGGCTGCTTCTAATTGACTCTCTGCCTGCCACCCACTTCCCAGGATTCCTGCAGTGCGGGCATCCGTTATTGCGAGCTGTTGAATCGCCAGCCCCGTTACGGCTCCAGTTCGCATTTGTCCAAGTCGGTTGGCCTCAATGAGTGTCAGAAGTTCTCCGGTTGCGAGCGCGTATAAGCCGACTAGAAACTTGGCGCCGTGGGAGGTAGTGGTGTACTGTTTCCAACCCCCTAGACCAAGATACTCCGCCGTGGCACTCATCGAATGCAGCACGAATCCTTTTGCGCGGGCTCGTTGTCGCGGAACATTCTCGGCACGCTGCTGTGCGAGCTGGGTAAATCCCTGGTGCATGGCGTCGACCGCTACGGGCATGGTAAGCAGGTCATCGACGTCAGCTTCGGTAAGGTAGAGGACGGGCATTGTAATTTCTCTGAAATGACGGATAGCAGGGGAGTGCAGGCACGCTCCATTGGCAGGCACGCCAAAGGATACGCATTTTGCCGGGACGGGAGTGACCTTGGCGGGCAAGAGACGTTGACAATTAAAACCGACAACGATTGAATTCTCCAGATGCCGATCTGGCGGGCCAATCTGAACCGATTGCATAGAACAGCGTATAGTAGTTTGGTTCTTTGTTGGTAAACCATCGGGCATGGTAATCGACGGGTAATCGGCAAAAGATGGACGATTCGTGGCCATGGGAAAGTGGAATCATTAATGGTTAGCCAACAGGGACGAGCGTGGTGGGACTATGGTTTTCTGTTCTGTGCCTTGGTTCCATTCGCGTTGGCGACAGGGTGTCAGCAATCCGCACCGTCCACGGAAGACGCTGTAGTTAATTCGACTGACGCCTCCCCCGTGCGGTTTCTTGTAATTGAAGACGCAGTTCTCGCGGAAGAGATCCAGCGTCAATGGGAACTACGCACGGACCAAAAGATTGTGGTTCGCGAGCGGCGATGGGAAGAATTGGCCGCCGCGAAACGGCTGGCTGCGGATGTGGTGATCTACCCGGCTGGTTACCTGGGCGAACTGGCGGAACGCCGCCTGCTGGCTCCGATTCCGACCGATGTGATCGCTGGGCCTGCTGTACGTCGTGATGATCTGCTGCCATTGCAGCGCCAATTGGAGACCGTCTGGGGAAAAAAGACGATGGCTTTGCCGTTCGGCTCTCCGATGCTCGTGCTTTACTATCGAGAAGATGTGTTGAAAGCTCTGGGAGTTTCTGTTCCGCAAACGTGGGAAGAATACCAGCGGGTCGTCGCGGCTTTGCATGCGCGGCCTGAGCTGGCTCGGATCGCGCAGAGCACAGACGATACGGAACAACAATCCCAGTGGGTTCCGACCTTGGAACCACTGAAGTCGACCTGGAGTGCCCAGTTATTGTTGGCGCGAGCTGTCGGGTACGCCAGGCATCCGGAGCAAATTGCAACGTTGTTTGAGGCTGGATCAATGAAGCCGCGCATTGACTCAGAGCCGTTTGTGCGAGCCTTGAACGAGCTGGCACAGTGCCAGGAGGGAGTGCCCGATGCGTGGCGGGCGTTAGACCCGACTGAGGTGCGTGAGTTGTTTCACAGGGGCCAGTGCGCGTTGGCACTGACCTGGCCGAGTGCCAGAAGTGAAACCAGTGACAGGACTCGAGGTGGATTTCGGATTGCCCCGCTACCAGGGTCGCTTGATGTCTTTGATCCCATTAGCCGTGAGTGGTCTGTCCGAAAAAGCGGGCGCGAAATGGCACTTCTCTTGGGTATTAGTGGGCGACTCGGATCCGTGACCTGGGAAGCCGGTAGCCCGCAGACAGCAGCTCGGTTGTTGGCTCTGATGACGGGCCCTGAAATTGCGACGGAAGTATCCGCACGCGATCAAGACACGACCCTCTTTCGCGAGAGCCAATTGTCACGTGTCGAGCAGTGGGTTGAGCGTGCGGCACCGCGCCGAGCCGCCCAGGATTATGGTGATGTAGTACGCGCTGCGCAGGCAAGCCGGGATGTCGTCTTTTCTCCACGAATACCTGGCAGGGCGACGTATCTGACTGCCCTGGCAGAAGCGGTGCGACGTCGCCTCGTCGAAGATGCGGATGCAGCGGAGAGCCTTGCTGAGGCAGCTCGGCAATGGGAACGGATTACAGATTCACTGGGACGCGACCAACAGCGGCTGGCTTATCGCCGTAGTTTGGGCATGCAGTAATGATCAAGGGTGCTTGAGAGTGGGCATGCGACCAGGCCCGCGCCTGGTTGGAGTGCATTCAGTTTGACTTGAAGTGCTCTGTCTGGTCACGCTGGAAACTCCTCAAGACTGGGGCTAGAATCCACCCTTTGGGAACATGTGGTGAGCCGGTTGCTGTCCTGCGCCCAGGCACATTGTGTTTGGCTAATTGGCTGCTTCTGAAGCGAACCCATTGGATGTCCCTGAGCGGCTTGCCTGGTCACGGCGGGTGCAGTCGCGGACGCGTTTTCCGTGCGAACGAGGTGTTCCATGTCGCGATTGATTTCGCTGGCCCTGTTGACCGTATTGTGTCCTGGAATCGTCCCACTATACGGTGCAGATTGG
>CAZITS010001021.1:0-2568 GCA_964542185.1 uncultured Pirellulaceae bacterium | reverse complement strand
GGCATCCCCCGCGACCGACATAATCGAGGGCCAATCCGTTGCCCGCGGCTGACGGTCTCCCTTGTATCCAGGTGGAGTTGTCGACCGCCCTGTCAGCATGAAGAAATGGCCGGTCGTGTGCGAGTTGGTCGGGTGTGTCAGTGAGCGAACGACGCCCCAGTCGTCACTGCGTTTGGCGAGTTCCGGGAGGTGCTCACAGATTTGCATTCCTGGTGTGGCGGTGGAGATTGGTGTGAATTCGCCACGGACTCCATCCGGCGCTTGCGGCTTTAAATCAAAACTTTCGTGTTGCGACAGCCCACCGGACAGAAAAATGTAAATACAGGTCTTTGCGGTACCAGCACCGGAGGCCAGCTGTGGTGTGTCGGCGGCCCGCAGCCCGTGGAGATGGTTGGTTCCCAGGCCGAGTATACCCAGCGCGCCGGCTTGTACGGCAGTACGCCGCGAAAGGACTGAGTGCTGCCAGGATGTAACGGATTGACGGTCCATAGAATTCTCCCGGATCTGAGTGGTTCACGACCCAACAAGACCAGACTAGCAGATCCTCGCAGCGGTGGCCATATTTATGGGTCCTCGATCCCAGCCGCCACCGGGCCACGAATCACTGCGACACCGCAGCCCGTGTGAAGTGATCGCGTGCTTATTTCTGCGGCTGTTGTTGGCGGCCTTCAATCGATTGCATCAACGCCCGGAGCGCTGCCACTTTCTGAGGAAACCTGGCGGCGAGATTGGTTTGTTCGCCCAGGTCGGATTCCAAGTCGTACAGTTCTTCGACCGGCGGCCGATCATCTTCAACCGCGTAATTGTAGAAAAAAGGCTGGGCTTTGAGATATTTCCACTTTCCCTGCCGTACGCCGGCCCGGTCGAAATAAAAAGTGTTCCGGCCTGATTCGCGTTGACCCAACAACAGTTCTGTTTGATCAATGCCATCCATGCGACGATCTGATGGGATCTTGAAACCGCAGAGGGTGGCAAATGTCGGCAGCAAGTCAATGGTGGCGAATACCGCGTCGCTGGTTCGTCCCGCGGGTACTTTACCGGGCCAGCGCACGATGCACGGCAGACGATAACCACCTTCATAGGGAGAACCTTTTCCGTTGCGCAGGGGTCCAGCTTGTCCCCAGAACACGGAGTCTTTGGGATGTCCCTGTTTGCGTGTTGTGTACTTCCGTTGATTCCAGGGCCCGTTGTCACTGGTGTAGATCACCAGCGTGTTCTCGCGCAATCCCAGATCGTCGAGCGTGTCGAGCAGACGACCAGTCTCATAGTCGAACTCTTCGACGACATCTCCATACAGGCCACCAGCAGACTTGCCGCGAAAGCGATCCGAAGCATTGATGATGGTGTGCATCATCGTGTGGGCAAGGTACAGCAGAAACGGTTTTTCCGGGTCGCGTTTCTCTTTGAGATAGGAAATCGACCGGTTCGTATAGAGGGTGATCAACTCGCCCATCTGCCTGCTGCTGCCAGCCGGTTCTTGATTCTCATGGAAAGTGACCTGTCCGCCGTCGTTCGCTCCCAGTGGACCAAAGTAGTAATCGAAGCCCTGGGCATTCGGCATCCGCTTGAGGATCGGTTTCCGATTGGAGACGTCCCACTTGCCGATGCAGGCGGTCTGGTAACCTGATTGGCGCATCAATTCGGCGAACGTGACTTCTGTTGCCGGCATACTCCAGCCCTTACTGCGCAACGGATATCGGCCCGTTAGCAGTGCTGAGCGCGAGGGGCCGCAGACCGTTTGCGCATAGAAGGAGGTAAAGCGTGTGCCCGCTGCTGCCAGCTGGTCAAGCCGCGGTGTTTTATTCTGGGGATTGCCGTAACAGGCCAGATCCGCGTAGCCCTGATCATCGGTGAACAGGATCAGAATATTTGGCTGTTCCGCTGCGCTTACGCCGGCAGATACCAGGAGCAAGAAGTGGAGACAAGCAACTAGCGTTAACGTGGGATCGCGTTTCAAGTCGTTAATCACAAAGTTGGTTCCTGTTGTGTCCGCAAAAATCAGTTGGCGTTAGCGGCCCGGTTGTGCAGGGGGATAGGCAAAGATCGCGCATTTGCCACCGCCGATACGGGGATTACCGGGACCAAATCCACCGTCCGGATTCGCGATTTCGGTGGACCAGATCATGAGCATGCCTTCCTTGGTGAAACAGACGCAAGGGTATGTGTTTTGGCGATCTCTTTTGGCCATGCCTTCGTCATCCAGCAAGACTGGGGCGCTCCAGCTCTGGCCTTGGTCTGCGGATACTGCATAGCATAGCGGGGTCCGCGGAAAAAACGCTCCGGTCCGCAGTGGTGAAGCGTGGTTATAGAATACGATCAACCGCCGGTCTGGCAGTGTTCGCAATGTCAGTGAAGAGCAGGCCGAGGTGAGCGTGGTGGGCCTCGGTTTCGACCAGGTGTCTCCGTCATCGATCGACCGGGAAGCGTACAGTGAACCGCTACCAGTACGCGCCAGCATCAGCAACCGATGGTCTTCAATTTCGGCAATACAGGGCTCTTCCATGCCGCGTAAATCATCGAGCCGCGCTGGCACGCGCGACCGTTTCCAAGTCGCGCCTCCGTCGTGGC
>CAZITS010001020.1:0-2568 GCA_964542185.1 uncultured Pirellulaceae bacterium | reverse complement strand
CGGACCGCCGCCCCCGATTATTTTGACCGTACGAACCAGCGCACGTTTCTGGTTAGTGACCTGGGGTTTGTGTCCAGCCGCGAGCTGATATTCCATCCCCAGAGTTTGATGTTCTATGCGCAGGTTGGTAGTCCGCTTGAATTGGTGGACGGCGCCGCGCCACGCCGTCTGGAAGAGTCGTGCTTGTTTGTGCTTTCCGCAGATCAACGGTACGTGCTGTGCTATGGCTGGCGCGACGCGACGATGGTATTCATGAATCGCTCGGGACGTGTGCGTTGTCTGCACTCCGAGTTTCGCCACCAGGATCTCGGTCCTGGCCAGACGTTCGGCGCGGAAGGTGTTTTGTTTGTGCAGGAGGGCAGTCTGGAGCAGGCGCACAAACGTTTCCAGGCCTGGAAACGCCGAGAGCCCATCCCGCCGAATGGCGATGAGTGATCTGGGCAGATCGTGCCGATGGCGCTAGCCCAGGAGGTCTGCTGGCATGGCCATGCGATGGCCCTGATCAGGCGGATGTTGCTGGTGTCCGGTCTGTTTGTCTTGCTACCAGCGCTGCTTTCGCCGATATTGGGTGCAGGTCAGCGGGACCGCCAGCCTGCCGGTGGTGCGGCCGGTGTGCGGGTGTCAGGCAGGGGCTTCAGGACAGCAGGTTTCCATGAATCACTTCATGTGGCGGCAGTTGGTACTTCTCGTGGGTCTCCTGGCGGGGCTGTTGCCTGGGCTGCTGTCTGGCGCTGAGGCGGGTTTGACTTTTGAGCGGGACATTCGCCCGATCTTCAAAGCATACTGTTTGGATTGCCACGGCGCAGAGGAAGAACTCGGGGGCCAGCTCGATCTGCGTTTGCGACGCTTCCTGGTTCGCGGTGGTGAGTCTGGTCCGGCGATAGAGCCTGGCAAGCCCAGGGATAGTTTGCTGCTCCAGCGTGTTACCGAGGGCGAGATGCCACCGCGGGAAGTGAAACTTCCAGAGAAGCATGTTGCGACGATCGCGCGGTGGATCGCTTCCGGGGCTGCGACGGCCCGCGCAGAACCAGAACAAATCGGGAAAGGAATTGGAATCACTGCTGAAGATCGTTTGTACTGGGCGTTTCAGCCAGTTCAGCGCCCTGTCGTTTCTGGTGCGCGGGTCGATTCCGGGGCGCGTACCGCCATCGATGCACTACTGTTGGTAGAGTTGCGCGCAAAGAATCTACATTTTTCCGCCGACACGGATAGGCTCGGTCTATTGCGCCGGGCGTCTCTCGATCTGCGTGGATTTGCACCAAGCCCCGATGAGGCAGGGCAGTTCTCTGCGGACGAGTCTCCCAGTGCCTATGAGGAAATGTTGGATCGCATGCTGGCCTCTCCACATTACGGAGAGAGGTGGGGGCGGCACTGGTTGGACGTGGCGGGGTATGCCGACTCCGAAGGGGTGACTACGGCCGATGCGGTTCGGTCGTTCGCATATAAATATCGTGACTATGTGATCCGCTCGTTGAACGCGGACAAGCCGTTTGATCAGTTTATCATCGAGCAGCTTGCGGGCGACGAACTGGTCGAGAGACCGTATGAAGATTTGACGTCGGACGAGATCGACAAGCTTGTCGCGACGGGGTTCTTGCGGATGGCTGGCGACGGTACAGGGTCCGGGGCAGCCGATCAGAATGCTGCCCGCAACCAGGTCATTGGGGATACGCTGAAGATCGTCTCCAGCGCCTTTCTCGGGTTAACCGTTGGGTGTGCCCAGTGTCACGACCACCGCCATGACCCGATTTTGCAGGCGGACTACTATCGCATGCGCGCGATTTTTGAACCGGCCTACGACTGGAAGAATTGGCGTGCACCCGGCAGCCGTTTGATCTCTCTGTACACGGCGGAGGATCGGGCAAAGTCGGCCAAACTGGAGGCGGAAGCAGGCAAGGTTGCCAGTGTGAAGGCCAGCAAACAATCCGAGTATGTCCTGGCTGCACTGAACAAGGAGCTGGAGAAATTTGATGAGTCGTTGCGGGAGTCTTACCGTGCGGCTTATTACACGCCGGCCAATAAGCGGACGGCGCAGCAGCAACAGATCTTTCTGAAGAACCCATTCTTGCGATTGCACGCGGGTAATTTGTACCAGTACAACCAGAAGGCGGCTGATGATCTGAAGACCTACGATCAACGCATGAGCGAGATCCGCAGTGGGAAGCCCTTTGAGGATTTCCTGCGAGTGCTGACTGAAGTTCCGGACAAAGTTCCCGTTACCTATCTTTTTCACCGTGGTAACGCAAGTCAGCCGAAAGACCCGATCGCGCCGGGGGCTTTGACGATTGCCACGGGCGACGGCCAGCCCGTGGCGATTCCGGTAAACGATCCTGCGTTACCGTCAACGGGGCGTCGCCTGGCCTACGCGCGTTGGTTGACTTCCCATCAGCATCCACTGACGGGGCGGGTGTTGATGAATCGTATGTGGATGCATCACCTGGGACGCGGTTTGGTGGATACGCCGTCCGACTTCGGGACGATGGGCCTGGAACCTTCCCATCCGGAACTGCTGGACTGGCTGGCGAGTGAGTTGCTCAAACAGCAGTGGAGCTGGAAGCGGATGCATCA
>CAZITS010001019.1:0-2570 GCA_964542185.1 uncultured Pirellulaceae bacterium | reverse complement strand
CTCCAACAGTCGTCGCAACCAGCGCGCACCCCAAGGCACGCTCGGTTTCCTTGATCCGAGTCCAGATGTGTCGATAGCTTTTCCCGACCGCAGCTGCTGCTCCCTTGATGGAACCTTCCTGGGCCACTGCTTTGAGGATGTTGCCGATCCCCAAACCAAACACATAATCGCCCTGGGCTTCCAACCAGACCTTCACCCGCGCGCTAATCTCAGGTGGCTGACGTCGACTGCGCATCACTGATTCCCACACTACGAGAAACCACTCCCACAGGACGCGCTTCGCGCCACGTCCAAACGCCCTGTTATACCACGGCACTCCGCGGCTGCCCGGCTTCAAGAGCCGCCACCGCAGGACTAAAGTGATGGTTCCCATGAGACGCGCAGCAATCCTGCTGGTGAACGCGGCGCAGCACGGGCCACCTCGCAATACTCTCCTGCATCCAATGGTCGACCGATGAAAATCACAGACATTTCTGTCGTAGACCTCCAGATCCCCTCCGTGCCTTTACGTTCACAGGCACGACGACGGTCCTGGATCCACGATGCGGCCAGGGCTTTCCCGATCAGCAAGTACCCGGAATTCGCCTCCGCAGAGCAGCCTGTTCCTGGGATGGACGAAACACCAATCTGGGTCCGCATCACCGCTGAAAATGGTACGTGGGGTTTGGGCTGCTGTGGATTTGGCAGCGTCGCGCAATCGACGATCGAGCGTGTCTACGCCCCGCTGCTCATGGGGCGTGACTGCGTCGCGACGGAATGGCTCAACGATTTGATGTGGCGGGCGATACAGCGTCTGGGGGACGAAGGACACGCAGTGATTGCCCAAAGCGCCATCGATCTGGCGCTCTGGGATCTTAAAGGCAAGCTGCTGCAACAGCCGGTCTACCGATTACTGGGTGGTCCCTGCCGCGCTACAATTCCTCTTTACGCTACCACAGATGACCTCGACTGGGCTCTGGAATTGGGGTTCTCCGCCTTCAAAATCAGCAACCCGGTTCATGCGGAGTCCGGCACCGCCGGCTTGAATCAACTCGAAGACAAAGTGGCCCAGGCCCGCGAAATTGTCGGACCAGACGCCGATTTGATGCTCAATCCGGTAATGGCGTACGACGTGGCCTTCGCCATCCAGGTCGCCGAGCGTCTGCGACCGTATCGCCTCCGCTGGCTGGAAGAGCCACTCATCCCCAACGATCTGCGGGGCCACCAGGAACTGAAGCGTGCCGTACCCTGGATGCCGATCGCCACCGGGGAAGACCATCATGGTCGCCGCGCGTTTCTCAAACTCATCGAAGCACGTTGTGTCGACGTGGTCCAACCCGATCTCTGCTGGTGCGGCGGCCTTTCCGAAGCACTCAAGATCTATACGCTCGCCGAGGCCGCTGGCATTCCTACCAGTCCACACCTCGCCGGGTCGAGTCCGTTCGGCCAGCATTTGGCATTGGCCATGCCACAGGTAGTACTGGGGGAATACTGGCTGGCATCGGACCCCGGCATCGCTTTGCACGAAGTTGCTCGCATTCCAGGTACGGCGACCGCCGTCAACGGGACCGTAACCCCGACCGACGCACCTGGGTTTGGACTTGAAATTCAACCCGAGTGGATCAAGCCACGCTAGCGCCCGCAACTGCTAGAATGACCGCGGCCACCTGAGCACACCCATCGGCACACCGCGATGATGTGGCAGCCATGCCCGTCCACTCTTCGCCAGAATTTGTTACCGCTGTGATTGGAGACTAGCCCGATGCGAACTGCACTGCTTTTGCCACTGCTCGTTTGCCTGCTGCTCCCCTGCCATGCATTCGCCCAAGTCACACCGGGACGAACTCAGAAACGGTTCTACGATTTCAAAGCCGCCGACAAGGAGATGGAGTACGCACTCTATGTGCCAAACAGCTACAACCCACAGAAAGCATCACCACTGATCGTCGCACTCCACGGCCTGGGAAGCACCCCACTCGGAATCATGCGTTACCCGGGATTGACCCGTCATGCAGAGCGACATGGTTATATCGTGGTCGCACCGATGGGTTACAACTCCCGCGGCTGGTATGGCAGCCGTGGCACAGGTGGTGGACGGAGATCCGACCCGGAAAATCTGGGCGAACTCAGTGAACAGGATGTGATGAACGTGCTCGGTATCATCCGCCAGGAATTGAACATCGACAGCCGGCGGATCTACCTGATGGGTCACTCCATGGGAGGAGGGGGCACCTGGCACCTGGCGATAAAGTACCCCGACATCTGGGCGGCGCTGGCACCTCTCGCGCCAGCCAGTCCGCGCAGCCGCCGCGGCCTGGTCAAAGCGCGGCAAATCCCAGTGATTGTGGTGCAAGGCGACCGTGACAGCCTGGTCTATGCAACGCGACGGTGGGTGCAGCGGATGAAAGAGCTGGAAATGGAACATCGCTATATCGAGGTCGCCGGAGGCGACCACGTACGACCGGCCTTCCAGCACTTCCCAGAGATCTTCGATTTCTTCAATACGCACAGCAAGTCTGCCATCCAGGAACGCGCGGCATCCCCGGCCCCCTCCGGCGCCCGCAGCGAAGGGGCAGCACGTCCGAGTTTGA
>CAZITS010001018.1:0-2570 GCA_964542185.1 uncultured Pirellulaceae bacterium | reverse complement strand
TCAGCTCGGCCACAACTCACGCGCGGAACTGTATGTTGGACTTTTCGCACCAGGCATGCAACCACATAAAAACGCAAACCGGCCTATAATGCTCCTGGTGCTGTTCGGATCGAATCGGGGCGTTACACTTCCCAGGAAGCCTGCAATCTGCCTATGACAGGCAACACCTCCGTGTCGATCACTGTGGCCTTTAGTTCCTGGCTAGCATCAACTTCCGCCTCATCCTCTTCACGAGCTTGCGGATGACACTTGACTCGCCCTCCAGTCGACAACGCTTCGTTGAGATTCGCAATCGACACAACTCTGGCCTGGGAGGCGTTGCCAGCCTGCAAAATCAGCGAAGTGACCGCTCGACCCGTGAACTGGTCACGGCATTCTTTCAGCTGCTCCGTGGTCATCGCCGCGCCATCGCCCTGGCGCTGGGAACGCTGACCGTGGCCACCGTTCTGGCATTGATCCCCCCCGCAGCGACCAAGTTCGTGGTCGACTATGTGCTCGGCGATCGGCCCATCCCCTCTTCGGTCCCGCAATGGATCCCCCACGACCCCTGGCCACTACTCGTGGCAATTGTCGTAGGCGTGATGGTGATCTCATTGGTCAAGACAGCCCTCCATATCTGGGGACGATGGCACGCTACCCGCGTTACAAAACTCCTACAGATGTCAGTTCGCAAACGCGTCTTCACTCAGGCGGTCCGTTTGCCCTTGCAACGCGTGTACGAACTCAAGGCCGGAGGCGCAGCCAGCATCCTTCGACAGGATGCTGGCAGTGTTGGGGATCTTGTTTTCGGAATGCTCTACAACCCCTGGCGCGCCGTTGTACAACTGCTCGGCAGCTTCCTGGTCTTGGCCTGGGTCGACTGGCGTTTATTGCTCGGATCGGTCGTGGTTGTCCCGCTGGTCTTCTTCACCCATCGCGCATGGATCCGGCAAATTCGCCCGCAACACCGCGAGGTGCGGGCGCTACGAGAGGACGTCGATGCACTGGCTACCGAGTCGTTCGGGGGCATGCGCATCGTCCGCGCGTTCAGTCGGCAGTTCGCCGAAACCAATCGCATCATGCGTGGCAACCACGTCATGGGGCGCCAAGAACTCTACACGTGGTGGCTGGCCCGGGTCATTGAAGTGATCTGGGAAACGCTGATCCCGCTGGCCAGCACATTACTTCTACTCTACGGTGGCTGGCGTGCCCTGGCAGAGCCTCCCCAATTGACCCTGGGCGACCTGATGATGTTCCTGGTCTACCTGATGATGCTACTGAGCCCATTAGCTGTGTTAGCCCAGAGCGCGGCACAATTCCAGAACAGCTTGTCCGGTCTCGACCGCGTGCTCGATCTGCTGGAAGAACCTCGGGAACTGGAATCTGCAACTACGACGCCGGTTATCCGTCCGTCTGAGTTTGTGGGTGAAATCACTTTCGAAGAAGTCTCCTTTCGCTACCCCGGAGCCGAAGTCGACGCAGTCAGAAACTTTTCTCTCCGTGTCGCGCCCGGCGCAACGGTCGCACTGGTGGGGACCAGCGGTGCTGGAAAAACAACTTTATGTAACCTCGTCGCTCGTTTCTATGACCCGTCGAATGGACGCGTGTTGCTGGATGGGACGGACTTGCGCCACCTGGACCTTGATGATTATCGCAGCTTGATCGGCATCGTTGAGCAGGACATTTTCCTGTTTGATGGAACGGTGCGTGCCAACATCGGTTACGGAAAGCGCCGATCGACTCTTGCGCAGATTGAACATGCGGCAACTCAGGCCAATGCCGAAGAGTTCATCACGCAACTTCCCCAGGGCTATGACACGGTTATCGGCGAACGAGGCGTCAAACTCAGTGGAGGACAGCGGCAACGCATCGCCATCGCGCGGGCAATCCTGGCGGATCCGCGGATTCTGATCCTTGACGAAGCGACCAGCAACCTGGATACACAAAGCGAACGGCTCATCCAGGACAGCTTACGTGTACTGATGCAACAACGAACCTGTTTCGTTATCGCGCACCGTCTGAGCACAATCATGTATGCCGACCACATTGTGGTGCTTGAAAACGGGCTGACAGTCGAAACCGGCACGCACGAATCACTAATGAGCCACGCCGGGAAATACCACGACATGGTGGTAGCACAAGCGGCATTCGCTGCCACTCCCATCCACAAGCGCACCACGGAACAGGAATAACATTCGCTCCGAAGCTGCGCATCCCAACAGACCCAATTCGGCCGTCAGCAACAGTTGAACCCTGCTAACGCTCCCGGGGCTCTGAACGCCGATCCAGTCGCCTTTGCCACTGACGGTGACGCTGTTGCAACGGCTCCGCCAGTTCAGGCAAATCAGCCCGACGCAACAATTCAATCGCCTGCCGCAGGTTCTCCAACCGTTCCCACATCTTTCGATGCGCCACTAACTGCTCGGCCTCTTCGTCCAGACCGGCACGCTGCAAAGATTCAATCGCTTCCTGGAGATAGCCGATACGCTGCTCGTAGCCACCGCCACCTTCGCGTTCGGCGTGCTCTTCTTCCCGATGACGCGATCCCTCGTGACGACGGTCATGGTCACCCTCGGCATGCTCTTCTTCCC
>CAZITS010001017.1:0-2572 GCA_964542185.1 uncultured Pirellulaceae bacterium | reverse complement strand
GACCTTGATCCATTCGGGTTGGTGAAAACCGACGCGCCTGCACGCGGGACGCGTGGCCCGACCGACAGTCGTGAGACGGATTTGCCTGGCCTCCACTGCCAGGATTAAACCGCGTACTGGGATGGCCTGTCAGACCGCGCGTGCGGCCGTTTTGCGCCGCTTGCGCGGTCCCTTCCGCGGGCGTTGCTGCGAACGCGGCGACGCGCTACCCGGGCGCGCCGCTGTTTTACGTCTGCGAGGCCGCCGAGCGGATTTTTTGCGTGGGCTCGACTCCGATTTCTCGCGTACCTCCTGCGTTTGGTTCGCGGGCTGCGTTTGGTTTGTGGGGGCCGGGACCTTGTCGTGTGATTCTTCTTCGTCGGTCGCTCCAGGCGGTAATGCGACGGGGACCTTTTGGCCCGTTAATCGTTCAATCATTCGCAGAGACCGTTGCTCATCGGGTGAGCAGAACGAAATGGCTTGCCCCGTGGTTCCGGCCCGCGCGGTACGTCCAATGCGGTGCACGTAGATCTCCGGAACCTCGGGCAGATCGTAGTTGATGACATGGGACACGCCAGAGAAGTCGAGTCCACGCGAGGCGAGATCGGTGGCGACGAGCACGGGAGGCTGGCTGGAATTGAATTCGCGGATGGCGGCCTGACGCCTGGCCTGGCTTTTGTTTCCATGAATTGCGATCGCGGGAATGCCCCTGCGTTCCAGAGAACGTGCAATCTTGTCCGCTCCGTACTTCGTACGAGAGAAGACCAGCGTGCGCGTACAAGCGGTGGCGTTGAGAAAACGCCGCAGTGTCATGGGTTTCTGTTTTTTCTCGACAAAGTAGACGGTTTGTGAAACCAGGTCCGGTGTCGAGGCGACGGGTGTCACTTTGACCTCGAAAGGCCTGTGAAGCCACTGTTTTGCCAGTTCGCGAATTTCCTTGGGCATCGTCGCGGAAAACATCAGCGTCTGGCGTTGTTCCGGCACGCGGGCCACAATCTTCCGTAAATCGTGGATAAAGCCCATGTCGAGCATTTGATCTGCTTCGTCGAGAATCAGGACTTCGACTGCCGCCAGCTTGACAAAGCCTTGTTGAATCAGGTCCAGAAGACGACCTGGTGTGGCAACCAGAATGTCCACTCCGGATTGCAGCGCACGTACTTGTGGCCCCTGGCTGACGCCTCCGAAGAGGACCGTGTGTTTGAGGTTTGTGTACTTGCCATAGGTCTTAATGCTGTCGCCGATCTGGGCGGCGAGTTCGCGGGTTGGTGTCAGGATCAGGGAGCGAATAGCGCGCCGGCCTTGGCGCTGGCGTCGGCGGGACGCTCCTGTCGGTGCGTCGGTAGAAGCCATAAGCCGCTGCAAGGCGGGCAGCGTGAAAGCGGCGGTCTTGCCGGTTCCGGTCTGGGCACAGCCAACCAGGTCTCTCCCGGTCAGTAACTTGGGGATGGCCTGTTCCTGGATTGGGGTGGCGTCTTGGTAACCTGCATCCTGGAGGCTTCGGAGGAGTGGCTCGCACAGCGCGAGTTCTGAAAACTTCATACGGGTCGTTCACTTTCGGAAAGGACTGAAGGTAGCAGCTTACACCGCTGCCACCGCGTGCGGACTACCGATCGTGGCAATGTGATTGCGCAGATTCGCGGCAGCCATGTGATTCAGGAGCAAGAGAATCAGTCGCGGTCGAAAGGAAGATACGAGGATGCCAGGGCGTTATGCCAGGGAACTGTCCAAGTTGCCGCAGTCTCGAAATCGAATGAACACAACACAGAAGTGTCGGTCTCGCACCAAACTAATTTTAAATTAACACGTCCTTGGTCCGCCCGATAGGCCATTGCCGGGACGAGGAGCAGACTTCTTTGACCATCTACCTGTTGATGCCGGCGCGACCAGACCATCCGTCATGCCAGAGCGGTGTGGAGACTTCAGTAGTTGTGAGTAAGCGGTTCAGGCAACCTTGCAAACACACCAGATACAACAGGTTTTGGCGTGTTTTAGGCCCCCCAGGGACGATTTTTGAAGGGAAGTTCCACTTTGAATTGCCGAGTATCTCCAATAAGATAGACAGTCGCTGTACGATTGAGACAGACACGCTGGGGTTTGTGGCCTGTTCGTGTCAGTTGGAAAAGGAATCTCCTATGCTATCGCTGTCAGATCAGGTCTCACGTTCACGCCGGGTTGGTCGTCGCGATTTTATGCGGATCGGTACGCTGGGCATGGGGGGGACCGCCCTGGGAATGGCAGGTCCGCGCGGGCTGTTGGCGCAGCAGTTGCTAAAGGCGACCACAGGCAAGTCGGTGGTCTTTCTGTTTCAGCAAGGAGGACCGACCCAGCACGAGACATTTGATCCCAAGTTGGATGCCCCGAGTGGGGTTGCCACGGTGGGTGGCGATGTCGCCACCAGTGTGCCCGGCACTCGGTTTGGCAGCAGTCTGAGTAGACTGGCACCACACGCCCATCGGATGGCGGTAATTCGCAATTACCAGACGAATACCCAGCATGGTGGCGTGCTGCCGATTGTGAGTCCTGCGATTCAAAACGCCAGTATCGGGGCAGTCTATTCACGCATCGCGGGGACGAATGACCGCAAAACGGGATT
>CAZITS010001016.1:0-2575 GCA_964542185.1 uncultured Pirellulaceae bacterium | reverse complement strand
CTCGGCCGTTTACCCAGGATGTTGATCTCCCGCAGGATCTCGCCACGGGGAGAGAGCTTCACCACGGTCCCCTTGCCATAGCGGGTCACGTAGAGGTTGCCATCCACATCGCAGCGGTGGCCATCGAAGCCGAAATCGTCGAACTGCTTGAACACTCTTTTCTCGACGAGTTCCTTATCAGGAGTGATGGTAAAGGCCCAGATGGTTCGTTGCACGCTCTCGTTGACGTACAGTGTCTGGCCGTCGGGACTCACTTCCACACCGTTGGTCGTCCCCATATCGGCCGCGGCCAGAACGGTTCGGCCATCGCGCTCGATCCGCCAGATCTGTCCCGTACCCTGCGGCCAGTTGGGGTCACTCGCCCAGAGTGTCCCGTCTGGACCGATCGCCAGGTCGTTCGGTTGGTTCATCTGCGCATTGTGCGCGAGAGTGGTGATCTTTCTGGTTTTCGCATCGACCTGCAGGATCTTGTGTTGGGTATAGTCCGCAACGAAAAAGCTGCCATCCCGATCAAAACGAATTCCGTTTCCGATACTCCCCTCCGGAAGCATGACAAACACGCCCCCCGTTCCATCGGGCGTCACCCGTCCGATCGTTCCCTGCTGCCCAAAATTGACCGCAAAAATGTTCCCGTCGCGATCGCACGCCGGGCCCTCGATGCCCCCGGTAAAGGCACCCGGAAACGTCAGCGGCCGCGCAACCCAGAGTGGTTCCTCGGGCGTGAACACGATGTCCGTGGCACCACCGAACTGGGCCGGCAGCGGCATGTTGGCCAGCGCGTCGTCCTCTCCGGTCCGCAACTCCCAGGAGCCGTCCAGGCTGAACTGGTGATCGCCACTGACGAAACGCGGCGCGCGGCTCAGTGTCTTGCCGCCACGCATCCGTACGGTCAGTAAATTGGCAACCCCGAACTGAAACGCGTCGGCCGGAATCCGGGCGGCGCCCGTCGCTTCCTCCAGTGGGGCCGGCACGCCATTGACAAACACACCTTCCAAGCCCGGCAAGGCGCCAAATTCGACCCGTGCCTGCGAATGCTTCCAATCCTGTGGTACGCGAATCACACAGCGCAGCCAGCTGGTCCCCGCGGCGGCCGCCCGCTCTGACGGCACCGCCACCTTCACCCAGTGCTGTGAGCCACCCTCCTGCGGAGCAGGCACGACGGGCTGCGGAAGACCACAGGCCCAGTAGATGCCGTTGCGCAAGAGCTGCCGGAACTGGCCATTGGCAAAATCTTTCGGATGCCCCAGCGACGTATAAAAGGAGCGACCACCGTCCCTGCGCACAAAGGTCCAGGCGACCGGCTCGACAGGATGCCCGGCCGCTTTCCCCCGCGCCAGCACGGTGGTTCCGCTGGCCAGCGGCAGGACGTTGTAAAGTGAGTACCCCTGCGGAAAGGACTCGCGGGAAACGCCCTCCAGAATGGGGTGCAGCAGCTCTCCTTCCGGCTCGATCACCGACGGCAACCGATTTCCCAGATGCCCATGGTAACTCCCGCCAAACACCTGGGCGTCAAACTCCGGCCAGTCGGAGTAGCCGCCTGGCGGTTGCTGGTCGCGGAGTGCGAACGCGTGACTGGCGGTGCGGATGCCAATCACCGGTTTGCCGCCCGCCACAAACTCACGCAGCACCTGCAGCTCGGCCGTCGGCAAGACCCGCCGGCGAATACTTACCAGCACCGCATCGGCATCCTGGATCGCGCTAAAACCGGGAATCCGGTTGCGCACCAGGTCGCTGCCAAAGACCTCCGTGACCCGAAAATCCCGCCCCAGATGCTGACGAGCAAAACGGGGCAGGGTGCTGTTTGTTTCGTATTCGTCTTCCGCCATCACCATGACCAGATGCGGACGGCGGTCATCTTGAAAACGGAAGGGCACACCACCGAGGACCTGGTCACTGGTCACGGTCGGGCAGACGAACCGTTCGACGTGGTCGACCACCAGATCCGTGCCCGTGTAGTGACTGACGTAGGGCCAGCGCTGCGGGTTGTACATGGTGTCGGTGAGATCGCGCATCAAGACCACGTTTTTGCCATTGCGCGACATCTGCCGCAAACCGAAAGGCCGCCCGAGCACACACATGTTGAGGTGGACACCGGTCAGGATCACGTTGCGAATTCCGCGGGCCTGGAGAATATTCCAGACCTCGTCACCCTGGTCACTGATGAAGTCCGCCTGGGCGTCGATCGCAATCAGCGGAGACTGCGTCTGCCACGGCGTCCCAGGGTTGCGCCCCAGTTGTTTCAGCTGCGCTACCCAGCGAGCATGCTCCGCGGGGTCATCATCCTCTCCACCATCCGACTGGTCGATCGGCCAGGCCGCCCGCTCTTCCGTCGGGATCCGCGAGCACCAGGCGGCAACTTCGTGAGGAACCCAGACGGACGGCGGTGTATCGATGGCCCGGCGCCGCGCCGGATGCTGGGCATAGGCGGGCATGCAATCACTGGGTGCGTGAATAATTGTCGCGCCACGCGATCGGGCCGCTTGCAACACCGCGTTTAATCGCGGGGCGAATTGTTCCAGCCGGCGAACCGCGTTGAGGCAGTGATGCAGATCCCAGACATCGCAGACCACGATCG
>CAZITS010001015.1:0-2578 GCA_964542185.1 uncultured Pirellulaceae bacterium | reverse complement strand
TTGTTCACGATGACGTTCCATGAATTGTCCTGCTTCAGCAACCATCAGTGCTGGAAAATATTCACCGTCTGCCCGAATCCTTTTGCCCTGCCGCCAGAGGTCGTGGCGGTTCGGCCCGTTCCAATAAAAGAAATGGGAGTAGTTGTCGATGCATCCGCCCATGTGGCCGAACGTGTAGTCGAACCCCTGGCCGTTGGGCATCGTAGCGTCCGTGTAACCCAGGTGCCATTTGCCAATATGGGCAGTCGCATAACCGGCGGTCTGCAACGCCTCAGCAATTGTGATTTGCTCCGTGGGCATTCCGGGCTTGCCCCGCTGTGAGCTCACATTGCCCGGTACACCCGCGCGAACCGGGAAACGGCCCGTCAGTAGTCCGGCGCGACGTGGTGAGCAGACTGGGGCTGCGGCATAGAATTGTGTGAAACGGACTCCCTGATCGGCAAGTCGATCCATGTGGGGCGTCTTTAGGTCTGGCGAGCCGTAGCAACCGAGGTCGATCGATCCCTGGTCATCGGTATAGATGATGATCACATTTGGCTTGCGTGCCGCAGCGAGTCGCCTGCTACAGCAAGGAAACGCCAGAGCGATGAAGACCAGGAAAACCAGGTAGCGTGAAACGGGCATGGTGTCATTCTGGCGGCGAGAGGAGCAAGGAAAGTCAGTTAGTGCAGTTGACCTTGTGCGAGATGCGAACGGCGCACAACGATTGGCACACCTGTGGCGATTGCCAAATACTCGACCCAAGGTCCGGCGCCATTTATCCAAGGATGCACCGATCGCCCGCCGGTGGCCAGCCGCGTTGTATTGTAGCCGAAAAGCATCCGGGGTTCTTCTCACCAGAACAGTCCAGGAAACGGCAGGAAGGCGTATCCCCGACAGAGCGCTACAACCCGCGGTTGCCGTCCACTTGCGATCGCGTGCAGAGGGGGTGAGAATGCCCCCGGCCGCTCCGGATCCGCCGCGATCGGGTACGGCGCCAGCGGATCCAGCCGGATACGATGTTCCTGCCCCAGGTCGGTATTAGGGAGTGAAAAACAATGATGTGGCAAAAGACGTGGATGGTGGCGTTTATCGCGTTGCTGCTGGTCAATCGCGGTCAGGCGGACAACTGGCCCGCCTGGCGGGGTGCCAAGGGCGATGGCATCAGTCAAGAAACGAATTTGCCTGCGGAATTTAGTCGAGAGAGGAACGTGACGTGGAAAACTTCATTGCCAGGCCCGGGGAATTCGACCCCTATCGTGTGGGATGAACACGTGTTTCTCACCTGCGCGACTGAGAATGGAACAGTACGCAGTTTGTTCTGCCTTGATCGAAATACAGGTCGTGTCCGCTGGCGTTACAACGCCGCATATCCTGACCAAGAGTCCGCACATAGCGACAACCCCTATTGTTCTGGATCCCCAACGACGGATGGCACCCTGGTCTACGCCAGCTTTGATTCGGCGGGAGTCGTGGCGTGCGATTTTAGCGGAAAGGTGGTTTGGCGGAGGGATCTCGGCAAGTTGAAGCATGTGTTTGGACCATCCTCGACGCCGGTACTGTATAAGAATCTGTTGATCGTCCACCGTGGTCCTGGTGAGCCGACACACATTGTCGCGCTCGACAAGCGGACGGGGAAAACGGTCTGGAATACACCCGAGAAGGGAATCGACGACAAACTTTACGGTTCCTGGTCCACACCCGTGTTTTACCAGGTCAATGGACGAGACGAGTTCGCGCTTTCAATGCCGGGTGAATTGAAAGGGTACGATCCACAGACCGGGAAGGAAATCTGGAAATGCGTTGGCTTGGGCCCCAGCAACTATCCCGATACGGCGGTGGGCAACGGGATTCTGATCGGAGTCAGTGGCTTTCAGAAATCGATGATGGCGATACGCATGGGGGGGCGTGGGCTGATTGATGAAAGTGCGCGATTATGGCATGTCGAGAAAACGCAGCAGCGCATCGGTTCGGGCGTGGTGAAGGCGGGTTACCTCTATCTATCCAACGCACCGGGCATCGCTGAGTGCGTTGAAGTAGCAACGGGCAAGACTGTCTGGAAAGAACGTCTTGGCGGGAATTTGTGGGGGTCTGTGTTGTGCGCGGGGGATCGCTTGTACGTCGCCAATACAGAAGGGAAGATCTTTGTCATGGCCGCTTCGCCCAAGTTTGAACTGCTGGCGACGAATGATCTCGCGGAACATATCAAGGCGGCGATTGCGCCATCAGATGGACAGTTGTTCGTCCGCACCTACGAGAATATCTATTGTGTCGGACGGCGACGCTGAGCGACTGGCAGGTTGGCGCGAGAAACGAGCCGCCGCCCAGGCTTCACATCCAGGTGACAGGATGGGTCCGGCTGCATGGCTTGAAACGGAGGCGTAGCGATGGTTTGTGAGCAGTGCTCAGGCGGTCGGTGGGGAGACTCTCGCCGGAATGGGCGCGTTCAGCTGCTGATCCTCGCGTTACTGTGGACTGGTGGCGCGCGGGGAGAAGACCGCCCCACGGTTGCGGCGCCGACTCTGACTGCGGAGGCATTTCGGGGAGCGTTGGTGCTTTTGCCAGACCACCGTTTGCTGAACTGATGGTCGTCCGGGAA
>CAZITS010001014.1:0-2579 GCA_964542185.1 uncultured Pirellulaceae bacterium | reverse complement strand
TGTCCAGGCCGCGGGATCCGCCAAGACCTGCCCCACTTCCTGCAGAGCCCAGCATTGCGTGCCATGATGTCGCTGTAGATACGGGATCCCGCACGTGTGATCATCATGTATGTGCGTGGGAACCACTAACGAAAACTCAGTCACACCATACTCCTCGCGCAGCTCATCAAGATGGTGTTCCACGAAACGCATGGTCTCTAACCCATCGTGGTCTGGCCCCATATGCATGTGTGGCCAGAACGCATGCCCGTAATCCACAAACATTGCTTTGCCGCTGTCGCTGAGCACGACATAGAAATTCGAGCACGTCCAGACACCACCCCACAGCAGGTGCCTGGAGAGTGGAACAAATTTCGGCTGCGGCAAGAATACCGGCTCTGGAATACTATCGCGTCCAGCAACACGCATCCCCCGTCCCAGGCGAGCACAATCCATAAGTCGGTTCTCAAGCCGCTGAATGTCACCGGCCACATCCTCGATCACATCGCCGTGCGATGGATAGCACTCCGCAACATCCTGCTTCTGCAATGCCTGGATCGACTGGATCGTAAACAGGACACCTTCCATAGAGCCATAGGCGTATTCCATGGCATGTAATTGGTAGAGTTTCCCTCCACGAAACAAGAGGTCACCGGTAAAGGCCACTCGACGCCCATCAATTTGCACAACAAGAGAACTCGATCCCAAGGTGTGCCCCTTGGCAGGCAACACCTCAAAATCATAACCCCGCCAATGAAACACTTCGTAATCTTCGAGCACGGCATCAACATGCACATCCGCGCCGATCGAAAAAAAAGTATTGCGATCGTTGTAGTTGTCAAATACTCGACGAGTCTGCCAGAACAATTCCGCCTGTTCAAACAAATGCCTTTCGTATTCCGGCACCGCAACCCGCGCACCAGCAGCCTGAATCCTGGGTGTCCCGGTACACTGATCCCGATGGTGATGCGTGTGCAGTACCCAATCGACATGCTTTACGCCGATCTCCTGCAGAGCGTCCAGGACCGCCCCCGAACCGGCATCAACCAACAACGCGTGGTCACCATCTACCAAGACATAAACCTGGCAGGTATCAGTGAAGCGGTAGAGATGCGGCGACAACTGGACCAGAGACGATTCCATAATTTGCTCCACGGCGAAAACGCAGTAACACGGTTCAAACAGCAGGGCTATTGTCGTGGTCGGCAAATCACACGACCAGAGGGGGCGGTCCCGCACCGTGCAACGAATCGACGTGACGCGGAAACTGCTGTGACCATCCCAGCCCTACAGATCACAGGTCAAAGACGTTCGACTGGGTTCGTTTTCTCTGTCAACAACCGCACTTCGTCGGAACGCAGTCGGCCATCATGCAACGCAGAAGCCACCAACGCTCCGTCACACCCCGCGTTGACGAGTGCCTCGAGATCCGAGTGCCCTCGTACACCACCACCTGTAATCAGCTTGACATCCGGCCACCTCTGCCGGATGTCCTGGCAAACTGAAAGTGACTGATTGCCGGCCGCCATCCCCACATCAGCCAGATCCAACACGATGATCTCGCGAAAGCCCGCCCCTACAGCGTGCTCCGCAATTTCTAGTGGATTCGCCAAGTCCCAGGTTTCTCGTACCAACGGCCTGCCCCCCTTCAAATCCAAACTGAAAATCGCCGTGTCGGACCCGAGCGTATCCAACAGCTCTCCCAATTGGGAAGAGTCGCTTAGCGACTCCAAGGCAACAATTACCCGGTGCAAACCCGCACCTGCATGATTCCAGTCCTTCGCCTGCTGTGCCTTGTCTACTGAATCAATGCCGGCGTCGAGCAGCAAGCGGCTCCCGGCTCGTATCATCTCGCCAAGCGAATGCTCATCCACCGTGGCTCCACCGATCGCATCTAAATCGGCTACGTACATTTCCTGCAACGCGAACGCCCGAATAAATCCGCGTGCCACATCAAACGGCTGCGCTGTTCGACAAAGCTGGCTGCACACAGGTTGATAGTGTTCGCGGGCCCCCGCAATTCCACGGACAACACGCCCTTGCTTCAAATCAATGACGGGAATCACCTGCACGGGTCCAATCTCACTCCCATTCAACACGAAGAACTTTCCCAATTGGCACAGTTGCATTAGATCCACAACACTTGAGTCACATCTCACCCTCGCGTTGCTCGTTGCCTTGTCAGTCACCATTCCGTCGTGGAGGAAATCTGGCAGACTTCCTCCGCGTTCCCCCACCACGCCGCACCTTCTGTGAAGGTCGTCGACCGGGGAGCCGTCGTTGTTCATTTTGCACGCGGCTCATCCGTTCTCGTAGCGGCGAATCAAGTACACGAATAACACCCTGACCTCGTCCGCCAAGTTTCTCGAGATCCTGGGTAAGCCGTAAAAGTGTTGCCGAAAGTTCATTTCGGTCGCCTTGCGCCTGATAAATATTAGCCATGCCGGCCAGTCCCAGAGCTCGTTGCTCAATAAGATCTTCACCCAGGTCGGACAGCTCGCGATACAGTGATAACGCCTCAGGTACTCGTCCCTGGTCGAACAAAATGTGAGCGAGTTCTGCATTTGCCTTGGAGACATACTGGTGACTTTCCGTCTGGC
>CAZITS010001013.1:0-2585 GCA_964542185.1 uncultured Pirellulaceae bacterium | reverse complement strand
CGTTCTATTTGTTTGTGATCGACATGAACTGGCAGACAACTGGTCGCAAACAGCCGCTGGTCTTTGGTGACAATGTGCTCAAGGTGAAGTTGGCTCGGAAAACCGGAGGGAGCTCCAGTAAACCACTCCGGTTCGCTGAAATGGTGCTGGGAGTGCAAGCCGATGATCAGGGCGGGGTAAGCCCCGTCGACCTCAATGGCTACCTGGACGATTTTGCAGTTTGGTCACGGATTCTGAGTGACCAGGAACTTCGGTCGGTGTACCAGAACGGTTCCCGAGATATCGGAATTGCGGCGATCCGGGAAGTAGATTCTGCGTCGAAACTGGACGACGAATTGCAGGTACTCTACGAATTTGATCGGGGTGATGCTGTGACCGCGAATAGCAGGGGGAGTCGGCTACCAGCTAGTCAGGTTGCGCCAGCGGGTGCGCTGGTAACACAAGAATCGAAAGCGCCGCGAATTGGCGACGGAGCGGGAGACTTTACCCAAGACGATGCCACCCTGAAGCTGGATCGCAGTGACATGCGGCGATTGATGGATGCACCATCAGGTGATCTGACCATCGCGTACTGGTTCAAGACGACCGCTCGGGACGCAAATCATACGGTTTGGGCGATGTCGAACGAAACCATTCCCTCGTTGCCATACCGTGTGAATCAGGCCAACGCGATGCTTGCCACACACACGATCCAGGTAGAAGATCCGGAAACCGTACTATTTGGACTCGTGAGACCCGGGGTCAGTAAGACCGCACGCATCGAGGCCACCTTGGCCGATGGCAAATGGCACCACCTGGCAGTGACGCTCGACCGAGACCGGCCGAACGGTAAGTTGACGGTACGACTCTTCGTTGATGGCACTCCCAGCAAAACACCGGTCATTGATGACCAGTCTATTCACCGTATACAAGGCATCGTCAGTATCGAAGAATTGGAGTCCTACGTCTATGTGCGTAAATAGTGCGTCGACAACACCCAAGTCCGGTAGTGCTGCCAACCAACTTTCCAAAGACCTCGCTGTAGGCGACAGAACACATTCTAGTCTGGTGAGGCCTGCAGAGAACAAACACGAGATGCAATCAGAGCAGGCGGCAAAGATACGTTCCTGTGCAAGTGCAGTGCACTTGCACAGATTTCGATCTGCGTTCGCTTCGCGAATACTCAATGCTGGCTACAATCATGACAATATCAGGAACGTCATTCGTTCTTGCGACGATTTGATGCGTCAGGAGTTGTCACATCTACAGACAGCTCCTGTTTAACCCAATGAGAATAATCCGGTGCCTGTCTCAGTGATTAGCTTTCCGTTCGACAATAGTTATGCCCGCCTTCCAGAGGCATTTTTTCAGTCGACTAAACCGACGCCTGTCCGCGCCCCAACGATGATCCGATACAACACTGCTTTGGCTGGCGAAATCGGCCTGGGTACGGTTCCACTGGATTCCTCTGAAGGCCTTGCGATTCTTTCCGGAAATAAAGTTGCGGGTGGCTCTGAACCTCTGGCAATGGCCTATAGTGGCCATCAGTTCGGTGGGTTTTCACCCGAGCTGGGTGACGGGCGGGCGATCCTTCTCGGTGAAGTCTTGTGCGAGGACGGCGCCCGTCATGATATTCAACTGAAAGGCGCTGGTCCCACGCCCTTTTCGCGACGGGGAGATGGACGATCCGCGCTCGGCCCGGTGTTGCGAGAATACGTCGTCTCAGAGGCGATGGCCGCAATGGGGGTTCCGACGACGCGTGCGTTAGCGGCTGTGGCAAGTGGAGAAGATGTTTTTCGAGAAGGGCCGACGCCCGGTGGAGTCTTTACACGTGTGGCACAGTCCCATATCCGCGTCGGCACCTTTCAGTGGTTTGCCGCGCGTCAAGATCATGCCCATTTGAAAATGCTCGCCGAATATGTAATTGCGCGACACTATCCGGAAGCCGGGCAGCAAGAGAACCCCTGCCTCGGATTATTAGCCGGTGTCGTGGAACGGCAGGCAAAGCTGATTGCCCATTGGATGCAATTGGGATTCATCCATGGAGTGATGAATACAGACAACATGTCGGTCGCGGGAGAGACGATTGACTATGGGCCGTGTGCTTTCATGGACCATTTTCACCCACAAAAAAAATTCAGCTCGATTGATCAACAAGGGCGTTATGCCTTTGCCAATCAAGGGCCGATGGGCCATTGGAATCTGGCGCGTTTTGCGGAGACGCTACTGCCGTTAATCGACACTAACTCCGAAAACGCCATCAAGCAGGCCACGGAGGTACTCGACCGATTTGACGGGATCCATCGAGATGAGTTAGCAAGACGGTTTACCGCAAAGATCGGGATTGCCGAGGGCACCACAGAGGATTGGTCCCTGGTGGAAACATTGCTAGGACTGATGGCAGAAGGGGAGGTCGATTTCACCCTCCTGTTTCGCTATCTCTCGAGCGCACTTGAGAGCGATTCCGACACAGAAGTGAGTGGGCTGTTTCCAGAACCCGCCGCGATCAACGGTTGGCTGAAGCAATGGCGAACGCGTCTGGTGAAGGTCGACCACGGCCAAGCGGTGCGCTTGATGCGTCGCATGAATCCGGTGTTCATTCCACG
>CAZITS010001012.1:0-2587 GCA_964542185.1 uncultured Pirellulaceae bacterium | reverse complement strand
CCAGAGCCTGCCAGGTCGGCAGACGGCGCTGGATCTCCGTTTCCAAGCTGGCAACCGACTTTTCGATCCGAGTCATTCGTTCCAGTTGGTTAGGCTCGTAAACCCACGACTTGGCTTCGTAGGTATCGTTCAGAAATCCGAAGATGCCATAGTATTCCTCTTGCGAGAGCGGATCGAATTTATGACTGTGACATTGCGCACACTGCAACGACAACCCAAGCACTGCCTTGCCGATACAGTCCATGCGGTCAAAGAGACCCTCCATACGAAACTGCTCAGCCACAATCGCACCCTCTTCGTTAATCATTCCATTACGAAGAAAACCACTGGCAACGAGCTGATCCTGAGTCCGATCCGGAAGCAAATCCCCCGCAATCTGCTCAATCAGGAAACGGTCATAGGGGAGATCTCGATTGATTGCGTCAATTACCCAGTCCCTCCAAATCCACTGCTCCCGCGGCAGGTCTTTTTCGTAACCGTTGCTGTCGGCGTACCGGGCAACATCCAGCCAGTGTCGCGCCCACTTTTCACCATAGTGCGGGCTCGCCAGCAATTCGTTCACCCGTTGCTGGACGGCAGCGGACAGGCCGGTTTCCGCATTCTGACAGAACACCTCCACTTCCTGCGGCGATGGGGGTAAACCAACCAAATCGAGGTGGATTCGGCGGCAGAGGACCGCCTCTGGTGCCGCGGTCGCCAGCGACCACCCCGGTTCGTTCAAACGCCTTGCCACCAGCCGATCTACTGGATGCGCACCTGCCACGCCAGCAGCGGGAGGGAGTTCGACACGCTGCGGCGCTCGAAATGCCCAGTGGCTCTCAAATGGGGCACCCTCTTGGATCCAGCGTTCCAACAACTCGATCTGGCGCTCGGATAGTGGCTTGTTGTGCGTCGGTGGTGGCATCATGAAATCGGGGTCTTGTGATCTGACGCGGCGCATCAACGGACTCCCGGCCGCATCACCTGGCCGGATCGCGGGCGTGCCGGAGTCGCGTCGGCCGATCGCCGACAACTTCAGATCAAGCCGCAAATCAGACTCGCGTGCCGCACTGTCAGGCCCATGGCACTGCAGACAATGTTCGACCAGGATAGGACGAATTTCACCTTGAAAATCGATCTCCTCGCCTTGAACCAGTCCACTCCAGAGCACGGCCAGGATGCCGTAACACGTTGCCGCAGTAAACCTTCCGGCGTTGACAGTCCCGCCGCTCGCTCGGCCGCATGGCCTCGATGCTGCCAAGTGGTTCCTGGCTGGATCCTGGTAGCGCTGACGCAATAGTCTCATTTCGACGGTACTCCCATGGGACGCCATCTGCTCCACCGGCCCAGCTGGGCCTGGAGGCGTCAGATCGCCGTTTCCGGCCTCCTATTCTACACCAGCGGGACCACGACGGCGACGAGCGATCGACAACGTCATACCGCCAGAGCGCCATGAGGAAAGACCACCTGAGCTGTAGCTAAAGCACCCGCCACCTTGCCACAACATCGAGAAAACGCGTGGGCGCCCCGAACCAGCCACAATTTGCAACCGCTGGTGTTTACCTATTTTCCCTTGATCACTATGCTTGTCGAAAGTCTGCGGTCAATGTTCAGGAGAGGGAAGGTTCACGGATGAGCATTCACAATGCGTTTGCGTTGCGGTACGCGCCATCAACAATCCCCGGAGCCGCTGTCCAGCGGCCGTCAGGACTCCTCTGGTCGTTCGCCCTCTGCACGGCGCTCGTCTGGTGTGTCACCGAACGCCTGCCCGGCCAGGAAAAAACAGCCCCACCGGCCGCGGCCGACAAAACGCAGGTGCCGGTTGCTTTCGATTACCTGCGGCTGTCACAGCCATCCGTCGCGGAACACGTCCAGTTGACCGACGCGCAACGCGCCGAGATCACCCAACTCCTCACGGCGCGCGCCACCCAACTCAGCCAAGCGCCGGCCGGTGAGCGGCCGGCGATCATCACGGCAACCAACCAAAAACTCGCCGCCCTGCTGACCGCAGAGCAGCGTCAGCGTCTGTCCACCTTACCGGCCACGCGCGCGCTCTACTTCCAATTCGTCGAACAGACCTGGCCCGAGGTACTCACCTGGTTTGCCGAACAAAGCGATCTCTCGCTGGTCATGAATGAACCGCCCAGCGGAACCTTCACCTACCGCGACATGAAGGGTTATTCACCACGTGACGCCATCGACCTCTTGAACAGTGTGCTACTCACCAAAGGATTCAGCCTGGTGCGCCGCGATCGCACACTGATCCTCATGGCACTCAATGCTGAACTCACCTCCGAGCTCATCCCCACCATCTCCTTTGACCAGATTGAACAGCGCGGCCGCTTTGAATTCGTGACGATCCTGTTTCCATTAGGCAAGCGTCCAGCCCTTGCCGTCGACACAGCCGTCCAGCAACTCCTCAAACCGTACGGACGGGCCCTCACTCTGGCGCAAACCAAACAAATCCGCATCACCGACATGGCGGCAAAAATGCCTGCCTACAGCCTGTTAATTAATTCGGTACCTGAACCCAAGCCGCCAGCGCGACCGGCAAAGCCGGCCCCACCTCCCAAGCCAGTCCTGGAGACGTATCCGTACCAGGGATTCG
>CAZITS010001011.1:1994-2588 GCA_964542185.1 uncultured Pirellulaceae bacterium | reverse complement strand
ACTACGTTTATCGTGGGCAAGATGGGCACATGCATGAACTTGGGTTTGACGGGGCCTGGTCGCATCGTGATCTGACCAGGTTGGCGCGACGTAGTGGAAATTAGGCGACTGGCGGCACGGTAATCTTGTGAAAAGATGATCACTCTGGCGTTCGTCGACAGAGTTGCAGATTCTCACCTATACTACTTTTCGTAAGTTCGTGGCCGCCTGCCGAGGTCGGCAGGCGTTGCGGATGCTCGACCAATCAAGATTGCTGGACAGGCCGGGAGCCCCGTAAAGGGAGCCCCGTAAAGGGAGCCCAGCCAAGTGGTACAGGAGAACGGCGTGCGCATCAGAATTGTTTGTCGCCACCTGGGGGTGCTTTGGCTGGTCCTGATGTGCGGGACATTGCCCGCCCAGTTTATCGATAAAGGTACCGATGCGGAGGTGTTGCCCCAGGTGCCAGCAGGGTTTCAGGTCACGGTATTTGCCCGTGAACCTCTGGTCCGTCAACCCTGTTCCATGGCCTTCGACGTACGTGGACGACTCTTTGTAGGCATGGGCCCCCAGTATCGGAATCCCACTCCCGAAACACCTGGTGACAGTGTGGTGATT
>CAZITS010001011.1:0-1984 GCA_964542185.1 uncultured Pirellulaceae bacterium | reverse complement strand
CGGAGTCGCAGAGACGGCGAAGGTCTTTGCCACGGGCTTCAACGCAGTTCAAGGATTGGCCTGGCGTGGTCGCGACTTGTGGGTAGCCAATGCACCCGACCTGACCGTCGTACGTGACCTCGACGGTGACGACGAAGCCGATGAATACGTGCGCGTTTACACGGACCTGGGGAATCTGGAGCACGGGCTCCATGGTTTGAACTGGGCGCCCGATGGCAAACTCTACATGAGTAAAGGGAATTCAAAGGGGCTGAATCGACCGGGACGGTATGCGCCAAAACCGTTTCGGGAGTTGTGGGGCATGGTTGCGCCGGACGGAACGCCGGACTTTCCTGCGCCGCAAACGTTTCGCAAAGGGGAATACCAGCATGCCTACCACGACCCGGCAGATGACTGGGGCTTGTATGGCGGAGTGTTACGTTGTGATGACGGAGGTCGTAACTTGCAGATCGTTTCGCGAGGGTACCGCAATCCCTGGGATATTACGACTGACAGTGGCTTTAACTGGCTGGGGACCGACAACGACCAGACCCAAGGCGATCGCGTGTTTATGCCGTTTTTTGGCGCGCACTTTGGATGGAATCACCCCTGGAATGCACAGTGGTCTGATGCGATAGATGTCCCGACCGCGCCGGTCAGTGGGCCCTTGTTTGAAGGCTCTGGTACCGGCCTGGTGTTCTACGATGCCGCGCAGTTTCCGGAGTCATTTCGGCGGGTGTTTTTTATCAACGATTGGCTGCGTAAAACGACATTTATGTGGCGCCCGAAATGGGACGGAGCCTTGCTGCGACCTGAGGGAAATCAATGGGAGACGTTTATCGACGGAGGCCAGTCACTCTACCGGCCAACTGATATTGAAGTGGGTCCTGATGGGGCGCTGTGGGTGTTGGGGTGGAGTCGTGGATATGGGGCAGAATGGCGAGACGGAAAAATGACCAACGAAGGCCGCATCTTCAGGATCTCCTGGAAAGAGAACGACAAAACGGAAAACCGGCCCGCGTCGCGGGCCACAATCATGCACGATCGATCGGTTGCCCAGCTGCTGGACTGTTTTACAGGGCCGTTGCCGATCTGGAGAACGGATGCGCAGCGTGAACTGATTCGTCGTGGCCAAACGGTTCGTCAGCCGTTGGCCGAACATTTAGATAGTGGGCAGCTCACCGAGATGCAGGAGACATGGGCGTCCTGGTCGCTAGGGCTGCTTGACCCGCGGGATACCACTGTGGATCAGGTGTTTGCCGAGTATCTGTTGCGAGATTCGGCAGCCAGCCTCAATTTGCGAATTCAGGCAGTACGGATTCTCGCGCACCGGATCGTCGTGTCCGGGCGACAGGTTGCGCTTGCCGCGATGTTGCGGCCCGCCTGGCGAAGCCAGGAGCCGCGTTTGCGACTCGCCTGGGTTCAGGCGGTGCGGCAGACAGGTTCGGCCAGTCTTGCCGACGCGCTGCTGGAGCTGTTGGCTGCTGAGGAAGATCGGGTTACCTACTACGCGGCGTGGCAGGCACTGCGGACACTGGTTCCGGTGCCGCGATTACGCGAGCTGCTGGCGAATGAAAAAAGCGGAGTGCGACGCGCGGCGTTACTGGGTTTGCTGGAAAACGATGATTTGCCACTGGAAGAGGTGAAGGCCATGGCAGCCGATCCTGATTCCCGGATCGGCACCCTGGTGGGCCTCTGGCTGGACAAGGTTCGTGGTGGCGGTACGACGCGAGTCGTCAAGGGACCCCCGATTCAGGTTCCCATTGACCGGCCTGACCAGAGTCTGGGAACTCAAGGGGGCGCTTTGGCAACCGATGTTGAGGTTGTGGGCGGCGGTCGCTACCAGGCGGTGCCCGGCGGCCTGCGGGTGGGGAACGCGGTCTACACGGACCGCGCCTATCGTTTTGTCAAGATTCCCAAGCGTCTGCTGGGAGCGGACATCATTCGCACGGCGAATGATGATGACGCTTCGCGCGGCGACGACTGGTTAACTTGTAGGTTGGTG
>CAZITS010001010.1:0-2590 GCA_964542185.1 uncultured Pirellulaceae bacterium | reverse complement strand
AGAGCATTCTCATTCCCACAAACAAAACATTGGTCGGCGTCCGTTCGGGGACTGAGTTTCTGATCGCGCTGCATTCCATCTCTCCGTGAACACGACGACGTGGATGTCCCTGGCCATGGTAACCGGTGATCTTCCGCGGCCAGGTCCATTGATGACCGGCAAGTTGAATATCAACGGCACTTTACCGCGGGTCAATGGTGGCTCCGCGGCAATTCCACATTACGTCTACTCTGCGTCCAACGTCGCGGCAAGGCGGTCTCGCTTTCGACGAGCCGGAAACGTATTCTACGGGGGACCTCACCGGAAACGTGGAATCCCGATCACAGTGAATCAGGAGGCAGTCCATGGCCGAAGATCAGCCACGACGCATTGAGAGTCCCGCCGCTTTGCGAAAGTTATACGATGTGCCCTCGCAACTTTCGCAAGAAAAGTTTTTGACGGAGTTGGATTCCCACTGCATCGCCGTCATTGCCCATAGTAGTTTTTTTTGCCTGGCTACCGTTCACGCTGACGGGTCACTAGACGTCTCACCGCGTGGCGACCCTCCGGGGTCCGTTGTGGTTCTCGACTCGACGACGCTCCTGCTACCGGATCGCCGTGGCAATAACCGGCTCGACAGCCTGTCCAATGCGACAGAACGGCCGCACGTCGCGTTGTTATTTCTGGTGCCCGGCGTCCTGGAAACGCTCCGCGTCAGCGGGACAGCGGAGATCATCCACGACGACGACCGTCTCAAACAAACCGCGATTGCTGGCCAGACTCCGACCACAGGAATGCTGGTGCGTGTTACCAAAACCTGCCTGCAATGCGGGAAAGCCGTGAAACGCGGCGCACTCTGGGAGGACACCTACCGCATTGAACGAGACCAACTGGCTTCCTTCGGGACGATGCTGGCAGACCAGACACAAACAGGGCAATCCGCGGCTGAGCTCGATCAATCGATCGACGAAAGTTATCAGCAGCGGCTTTACTGACGGCGGTCGCAGGCCGCATTCCTTAGCGGACGACGTGCATCTCCAGCGACTCGATCCACAGGCCTGCGAATTCAGGTGCCTGTGCCGACATCCATGTCCGCAGATAACAGATCCCAGGCGCCGGCGACAACTGGTTCACAACGGCGACCTCTTCATCATCCAATAACAGCCGGCATTCTCCAGCGCGGCAATCCCACTCCAACGTAATCACGTGCCATTTGTTGAGGGTCAGGCGGCAACTTGTCGGCCTGAACTCATCCTGAAAAAGTCCTCGCGCCGTTGCAATACTCAAACCACCATCAGGCCCAATGCGAAATTTGAATCGACCTCCCTCGGGAAATGTGCCCCATCCACCCGGTGGACCGCCTGGCACAAACGCTGGCAATCGCGGCAGCGAAAAAAAGTCCGTCAGGCAGAAATAGCAGTGTTGTCGGTTTTGCCTGCGATCCTCAGGTCGCAGGTTTACACGCATCGTCAGCCGACCACGCGTCGCGAAAGGGAAATTGAACGACCCGCCAGAAGGTATGTCGGCTTTGGGTTTGCGAATGCGCAGCACACGCTGGTTCGGTCGATCCGGGTGCGGAACCAGGTCCACGCCCTGGCAGCCGAGTGTCACCCACTGCCGCAGCCCCGACTCAAACCGCTCTACCACGCGTCTTTTTTTGAGCCACGCGATGGGAACATGGATCTTTTCACCAGCCGTCAAGCAGAAGAAGCTATCCCCCGTGGCGGGAGTGAGAAAAGGATAGGAAACCGCGCGAACGCGGTCATTCATTCGCGCAATCTCCCGATAACCAAACCATGTCTTGCCGTCATCCTCGCTGACAGCAGCGGATAACACCTGCCGGTCGTAACTCGTCAATACCTGCCCTTCGTTGGTCGGACTCATGCAGTTGCTCCACACCAGCACCAAGGCGCCACTTTTCATCCGCAACAGTGCGCCAGGGGAGTTGGAGGATACAAAACGCGAGGGTCTCGGCTGCGACCAGGTGTCACCAGCGTCATGGGAAAACGCCTCATGCTGGTAACCCGTTTGCGTCCGCATCAACATCCAAATCCTGCCGTCGGAAAGTTCGATGCAAATCGGTTCACAGGCGCCGCTTTCCAGCAGGTGGCCACCACTGTCGACCACGCATTCTCCTGTTGAGGGCCGCCAGGTTTTTCCGAGGTCATCTGACAGCGAGAGTTTACTGACGAATTTGCCCGTTTTACGCTGAGAATAGTAGCTCAACGGCACCAGGAGCCTGCCGGACCTCGTCTGGATCGCGGCATTGACCGCGCCCGTATAGAGGAAACCAGAATCGACGCGTTGGGGGTGAGACCAGGTCGCTCCCTGATCCTGACTCCTCACGTGGTAAATGTAGCTTTTCGAATTCTTCCAATCGTCGAACCCCGCTGGCCCTGTGCCGACATAGGCGAGGCCAAACAGGTGGATGCCGCCGCTGCGATCCGCAATACTCACGTACCCCGTGCCACAATCGCCACGGTCCGGCGGAAAAGCAAAAAGCTTCGCCTCCGGCGTCCAGCTCGCGCCGTTATCAACTGAATAGCGACCCCAGGCGTGTTGTCCGCCTCGTTCCCCAGACGACCACCAGTTCAACAAGCGGTCGTCTGGC
>CAZITS010001009.1:0-2592 GCA_964542185.1 uncultured Pirellulaceae bacterium | reverse complement strand
CTCACTATTGAGCACTCCTGCTTTTTGTGAGCGGGATAGCGTCGCGTGGCACGCCACTGAAGTGCGCTGCGACGGACTCTGTCGAGACACGAGCAACGGGACGGTTGGCGTTGTCGTAAGTTTCCTGGCCGACTCACCGCGGCAACGAAAGATGGAACCATGTGCTGTCGCAGCGAGCGGATCGCACTTCCTTGTGCCGTGAGTTCGCGTGGGCTCCAGGGCCTTGTCGACGGCAGTATGCGTTTTATCGTTGCTGAGAACAGCTGCCTGAAATAGGTCCTGCTTGCCATGCTACCGATGAAGTTTGCGGTTTTTGCTCGAAACCAGATATTGGCGGCAAGCCTGCGAAATGATCTCAGAACGGCTACGCCCTTTCTGATCAGCGATCAGATCGAGGTCTTTGACTTGTTCGCTAGGCAAGGTTGCTGAGACGATGCGCGTGATACCCTCTGTGGATGTGTTGCTGGTCGGCCTACACTGCGTGAGACCGTCTCGGTTCTAGATTTTGCTCGCTTTTTGCTCATTGGACTTGTCCTGGCTGCACGTTTATTGCGGGGTAGCACAACGGTCTTGCTGGCCTGGGTGGGTAGCGCGTCTTCCTTTTCTGACTGGCCATACAACTACCCGTCCCTTGGTTCCCCGGTGGGTGCCAAGCTAATCTTATTAAATTATATGTATTTTAATAAACTATACGTGGCGTTTGGGAATGTTTTGACAGCTTGCCCCTACCACTTCTTTCGCTACAGTATCCATGTGCTTGGTCCGGTTCATCCATCGCGGTATCTGCGAAAACGATGTGAACTCGTGGGAAAGCAAACACAGAAGACTGAAAAGTTCGGTAGCCAAGATCTGCGTGCCATCGAGCAGCGTCTGGAACGCGTCTGCGCCCGTTTATTGGCTCTCCGCAATAGCATGACGGAGGCCGATATTGACGCACTGTGGCTCTTCAATTCACCCTCCATGCGGCTGGGTTGCCAGAATGTCGAGCGTTTCTCGATCGCTTCTGAGGCGGCGCTGGACGCGGCGTTACGAGAGCAACCTTACGGGCCCGACACCACGAAAAGTGCCCTCGATGAGCACGGTTAGTTCCTGGTGGATTCCACAACGGTGTCGATGATTTGTGCTGTGGCGTGGCGTGTCTTTTTCTGTCCGAAACGCAGCGAGGCAGCGTACGCGTGCGCGGCCGATAAAGAAAGGAACACCACTGGCGTCCGGGATTTTCCGGCTTGCGTGACTTCGACTAACCAGACGGTGAAATTGGGAACCGGTGCGGTCATGACAACAGGGCACGCGAAAGATGTGGTTTGTGCCTTTGGCTAGAACTGCGGTTGTAGCATAAGCATCCGTTGATGCAAGTCTGGGTTGTGGTAGAGGAGTCGCGCTGAGGGGGTGGCGCGCAATTCCTCTGTCTGTTGGCACAATTTAGAAGTTGGCGGCCGCTCGGTTCTATTGGACTATTGAAAACGGACGGCAGTTGCTCAAGGCAAGCAACAGGTTTTAACGGGAACCAGCGGCCAACACGCGTACACCGAAAGTCGGGATACTGATCTCTCGGGGTGGCCAGCAATGTCGGGCTATTTCGTTGTGTTTTGCGGTGGCCCGTGCACCATTGCGCACCGCGACAGATAACCGCCCAAGCGGGACCGACTGGGTTGTCTTTATGCTGAACTTTGGCGCAAGCGAGATAGTGCAAAGAAGAGGACTCGAACCTCTACGTCCAGCGGACATTAGATCTGCCAGTGAAGGCGATTTGTTTCTTGCGCGGATGCAATATTGCTAACACGTGTTATTCAGTTTTTGTTCGTTGTGATTGCGGGTAAATCACTAGATCAGATCACTCGCTTGTGCCATCGGCGGACGTTTGGTGGTCGTTACATCACCCGGTGATCAAGGGTTTGGTCCATTTTGCCAGGATTATTGCCGGCGCAGGTGAGTTAGGATGTGTGGTATACAGAGTCAGACTCTCATTCTGGTTGGTCCAAGTCACCTTCTTGCTACCATGTATGCTCGACGTGTGAATCAGAGGTGCTCCTGCAATGCCCCGGCGAAGTGATGTGAGAGAATGGACCTTGTCTCGGCGGGCTTTTGTGCGCGCTGGGGCGATTTCTCCGTTGGGGGTTTCCCTGGCCGGACAGTTGGCAAGTGAACGGCTGGCAGCAGCCAAGACACGCAAGCGAGTAAACTGCATATTTGTCTGGCTTCAAGGTGGTCCAAGTCATATCGATATGTATGACCTGAAGCCAGATGCACCAGGTGAAATTCGGGGAGTGCTGCAACCGGCGCAGACGAACGTTCCAGGAACGATGCTCGGAGAGCTCATGCCGCACATGGCGAGTTGTGCGGATAAGTTCTCGATTGTTCGCTCGATGCACTGTTATTCTAACGCGCACGGACAAAGTGATCTTAATCTCATGAGCGGCGCGATTCCAACACGCGATTTCAGGCCACCGGGCTTTGGGGCAGTGCTGAGTTGGCAGCAGAAACGAGGCGCGCATACACAAGTGCCTCCTTTTGTCCAAATTGGTGACATTACAGACCCCAATTTTGGTCCTCCGGGAAGAGGCGGCGAACTGGGGCGAAACTACGATCCTT
>CAZITS010001008.1:0-2594 GCA_964542185.1 uncultured Pirellulaceae bacterium | reverse complement strand
GGTTTCCGCGATTGTGCAAGGTGCCGCTCAGCAGACGCCGAGTCGCAACCGCGGTATCGAGGTTTTGGCCGATTCACCAGCAGTGCATCAAGAGCTGAAGTTAGTGGAGCAACAGGTGGCAAGTGTGACCAGGGCGGTCGCTGCGGCCCGCGCGCAACTCCAGCAGGCGAGGCAAGTCACCGACACAAGCCAACGGCGCCAGAAGCAATCGGACGCGACCAAGGCACTCCGCAATCAATTGGCTACCGCGTTAAAACAGGAGCAGAGGGAGCGGCTTTTTCAAATCGAAATTCAATGGACTTCCGGCGCGTGGATGTTACTGCGCCAGGAACTCAGGCCCGTGCTGGAATTATCCAAAGAGACGCGTGCGTCGATTCGCCAACTGGCGATCAAGTCGCGGGACGGGGCGGCGCAGTTGCGGGCTCAACAGAAGCCTGACAACAAAAAGGAAACCCAACAGAAGATCCGCAAACTTCTCGCCGAGGCGCGGATTGCTTCGGTAAAACTGTTGACACCCGCCCAGAAACAGAAATGGGAAGCCGCCAAAGGGACAGAATTCAAACTGCCTGCGGTAAAGAAGAAGCAGCCACAATAGGGAACGGAAACGTGTCAGGTTTGCAGGGCGCTTCCCCGTGACAGGCACGTTCCGCCCCGCCGACTAGCCGCCAGGGCGGCACATGCGGTATCATCGGAGCGCGCGGTGATTGTGCAACTCTCCCCTGGTGGTGAACCTTCGTGTTATATCGCAGCCTCGACGCACCGGCGGCTGTTCTACTGGTCGCTGGCAGCTGCCTGTTGACACTGCTCTGGACTAGCGCAGGCAGTCCCCTGGAATCATCAGTGTCGCAACAGGTGGCGGCGCAATTACGCAGCAACGAACCGTATCGAAATCGACGCTTCGGCGGACGCGGCGGCGCCGGCTTTCGACCGAGGCCCGTGCCTGCGCGCGACGAGTTTCCCCAGTGGAAGAATCCTCCCGGTTTTGAACAGGATGCGTTTACGTTCGTGCGCATTCAATATGACTCTTATGGTCCTTTTGGCTGGTGGGATCGTTGGGACAATGACTACCCCGACGGCGACTGGAATTTTTCCTACCGGCTACAGCAGATGACGTCACTTAAGGTCGACCCGGATGGGCGCGTTTTGCGTTTTTCCGATCCTGATCTTTTTCGTTATCCGTTTATCTATTTGGCTGGGGTGCAGACCATGCGGTTGAGCCAAACCGAGCGTGTGGCGCTGCGCCGTTACCTGCTGAATGGCGGGTTTATGATGGTCGACGATTTCTGGTCGGCACGTGCCTGGGAAAACCTGCTGGCGGAAATGCGACAGGTGTTTCCGGACCGTGAGCCCACGGAACTGTCTCTCAATCATCCCATTTTTCATCAGGTCTACGACCTGGATGAACTGCCGCAGGTCGTCGACTTCAAGACCTGGAGCGATGGTTTCGCGTTCGAACATGCTCATGGTGCGTCGGATGGCGACCACGCACCGCACTTCTGGGCTTACTGCGATGACCGGGGAACCGTGGTGGCCCTGCTCTGCCACAATAACGACATCGGTGACGGGTGGGAGCGCGAGGCAGAGAACGAAGCCTATTTTCGTGAGTTTTCGGAAAAACGATCTTATCCGCTGGGTATCAATGTCGTGACCTATGCGTTAACGCACTAAATCTGGTCGGCGGCGCTCAGGGATCGACACTGTGGCATGGAAAGGAGATCTCTGATGATGGTTTACGCCCATGGCAGACGGGGTTCTGTTGTCTTCCGACGCGTCGGTGTGTCGTTGATGTTATTGCTCTGGTGTTCACAGCTACCTGAGAGCAGCGGCCAACAGAAGTGGGTCGACGATCGTTTTGAAGACTTTGCCAAGGGAAAACTTGATGCGAGCGGGCAGAACATCTACGTCAGCCGAGACGGATCCTTACGCACGATCAACCAGTTCGATTTGAATGCAGATGGCCATCTTGATCTGATCTTCAACTGCACCCACGACACGTACCAGATGCTGCCCGCGACGGTGGCCTGGCTCGACGGTTCAGCGAACGGCGGTACGCAGCAATTGAACGTCGAAGGATCGCGGCAAGTTGCGTTGGGGGATCTAAACAGGGATGGGTACACGGACGCGGTGTTTTGTCCCAACCAGATTGGCGTTCACCACGAGCGACGCCATTTGTCGATCGCCTGGGGTGGTGCGGACGGTTGGAGTGATAGCCGGATCAACGGGGCGTTGCCCATGCAAGGAGCGACCGACGTCGCCATTGTGGACCTGAATGCTGACGAATTTCCCGATATCGCGGTACTGGGTTCGGAACGGTGGCGTGTGGATCAACCTGCGGGTCGCATCGTACGGCTATTCTGGGGTAGCCCCGATGGCTTCGCACTGGTCGAACGGAGCGATCTGGGGGTGCCAGAGGCGGTGGATCTCGCAGCGGCCGATATGGACGGCGATGGCAAACGCGAGCTGGCCGTTTTGAGCACACAGGGCCAGGTCACGATGATCAGCGCGGATGAAGATGAGGCCCACACCAGACGACCGAGTGCCCGGATGATCACCCTGCCGGACAAGGACGTCACCTGTCTAACAGCGGCAGACTG
>CAZITS010001007.1:0-2594 GCA_964542185.1 uncultured Pirellulaceae bacterium | reverse complement strand
GGGTCCTGCAGGACCTGAATGCCTGCAACCAGGTCGGACTCGATCTTTCTACCTGGATCAAGAAACGGCTGGTGCAGTACGTCGCACCCGGAGATATCGGATTCACTGAATTCAACGCGCCCTATGAAGAATTCACAGAACTGGCGCGACAGCATGCGTGTTTGATCTATCCCCAAGTCGAAGCTCGTCTCCAGTACGTCCGCCGTCGCGAGCACCAGACCCCTGCCCAATACCGCGCTGTCGCAAGTAACATCTACGGCGCCGGATGCGATGGACTTTCGACTCAGAACTATTTCCTGCACTGGGGCCCGAAGTTTTCCGCGCCCGGCGAATCGGGTATGAAACGGCCACAGCAGTATCCCCGAATTCTGGATACCCTCACCCAGCTGCGTGATCCCCAGACCCTCCCCGGTACCGACCGCCATTTTGTTTTTCACCCACTGTGGGGACCGCAGGGGCGAGGCCCCAGTCGGACCTACCAACCCGAAAAGATCGTCCTGCAGCGAGAACCACCCAACCGCCACGGCAATTTCCGTTTCCGATTGTGTGCCCACCTGCCGTCGCCGCCGGCCACCCCGAGCGCGACTCGCGGGCCCCGATTGTTGTTCAGGCCTCACATTCGGCGTGACGACACCTTGGCCATTCAGATCAACGGACAATCGATCGCCAGTCGGCTGATCACTTTTACATGGCCCGACGACGACGCCTCTCCTCCCACGGCAAGTTTTAACCTTTACTCGCCCCCAGCAGTCTACGGAGACAACACCCTTACCATGCACCTTACCGGCAGCGCCCCGGGTGCCACCGAACCGGTTACCCTTTACGAAGTCGAGGTGACCGTACCCGCCAACCCAGCTGCCACCCAGCCCCGAGACTGTCGCTAAGCCGAGCCGCGTTCATTCACAGACAGCACATCGCCTTGATCACCAGGCACGCCATTATTGCCATTACCTCTTCAAACCCCACGGAAAAGTCCCCATGCTGATTGTCGATAGCCATCTGGACCTCGCCTACAACGCGATCGAATTCAACCGTGACCTCCGCCAACCTGTGCAAACCATTCGCGCACAGGAAGCGGGCATGCCAGGCAAGGGGCGCGGCGCGAACACCGTATCGCTGGCGGCACTCAGGGAAGGAAACATCGGCCTTTGCTTTGCCACAACACACTGTCGTGTGGAATCACTCCAGGGTAAATTCCCTGGAGTACGCACCCAGGACATCGCCTACGCCAAGGCGCAGGGTGAAGTCGCCTACTATGAAGCCCTGCAGCAGCAAGGTCTCCTGCGGCGGATTGACAACGCGGCTGCACTCGACGCTCATTTACAGGACTGGAACGAACATCCCCAGGATACGCCGCTGGGCTATGTTCTCAGTATGGAAGGCGCCGATCCGGTGCTCGCTCCTGAGCAGCTCTCTCAGTGGTGGGATCAGGGCCTGCGGACCCTCAGTCTGGTGCATTACGGGGTCAGCACCTACGCCCACGGCACCCAGGCGCCTGGCGGCCTCCTCCCGGCCGCGACCCCCCTCCTGCAGGAGATGGAACGTCTCGGCATTATCCTTGACGCTAGTCATATGGCCGACGGCAGTTTCTGGGAAGCACTCGATCTCTATCACGGGCCACTGATCGCCACCCACAATTGCTGTCGTGCCCTGGTCCCCCACGATCGGCAGTTCACCGACGAACAAATCTCTGCCATCGCCGAACGTGACGGCGTCATCGGCGTGGCATTTGATGCCTGGATGCTTTCCCCAGGCTGGGACAAAGCCAACCCTGACAACTCACAAACTACGCTATCTACTGTCGTCGACCACATGGATCACATTTGCCAGCGCACAGGAACCGCCGGCCACGCTGCCATTGGCACCGATCTGGATGGCGGCTACGGCCGCGAACAGTCACCCGGGGACCTGGACACCATCGCGGACCTGCAAAAGATCCCGGCCCTCCTGGACGCGCGCGGTTACTCCTCCGCTGACATCGAAGCAATGATGCACGGCAATTGGATTCGTTTATTACAGCGTGCCTGGTCAAGCTGAACACAGGTACGTCGCGCGACAGCCTTAACCTGCCGCCCGCCCCGCATGAAATCCCGCCAACTCCTGGTTGGCAGTCGTCAGCACCACCAACTTGTCAGCGAGCGTGTCTAGCTGCGCACCGGGCACCACGAAATAGAGCTCATCATCGCTGAGTTCCGTGTACACTCGGTTGCCAATGCAGCCCAGATTCGTCACCACACGCTGCGACTGGAGAGCTGCCGGAATCGCTGCACAGGTCGGCCGCCCGACCATCGACGTCGCACTTCCGATGCCCGCGGCATGTGCCGCTTCCGCCAACACCATCATCTGCCGCGGGTTGCCAACGAGCACAACCACGTCTGGCTCAAAGTCCGCCTCGTGTAACGGCGCGTAAACGGCGACGTTGAACCCGCCGCTTAACTGGGGTAACTGACCCACTTCTTCCATGGCGATGTACTGCAATTCCACCATCGTTCCTACCAGGCCTTGCAGCTCCTCCGCTTGTTGCTCCGGCAAGTCGATGCCATACGTATGGGCTCCAACCGGGCAGCCATAATGGTCACTGGCATCGGTATAAA
>CAZITS010001006.1:0-2605 GCA_964542185.1 uncultured Pirellulaceae bacterium | reverse complement strand
TTGAACGGGTGCCCGGACATGCTGGTTTGGCCCCAAGTACAAAGGAAAGAACTCGGACAAGGCAGTTAAAGGCTGACGCGGCGGCGCGTGGCCAAGGGCCGGACCAACACTGGCGGCAGGAGGGGCGGCCGGCTACAGGCCAAATTGATGGCTATTGAAACTTTCTACGCCCTGACTCACGAGAGTCAGGGGTCCAAAAGAGAGCTGCGGTCTGTCACGCTGTGCCAACGGCAAGCCCCCAGCGAAAGCCGACCAGTCGGAGGCTGACGATGAGCAAACAGAGCGAAACCTTATATCTCTCGATCTTGATTGTGGGCGTTACCGTGGGTCTGGCCGCTCCGGCCGGGGCGCGGGGCTGGATTCATCCGGCCGGGTTCCTGGACGTGGCGACGTTGCAGGATATCAAGCGCAAGTCCGAGTCATTGGACTGGGCGCGGCAGGTGGTTGAGGATCTGGACGCAGGGGTTCAGCCATGGCTGGCGCAGTCTGTTGAGCGGCTCGATGCTTTGTTGCCGAAGCGGAAGATGCAAGTCTACTCAATGCTGATCTGCCCGGAGTGCCGAGGCGGGCTGCAATTCAACCCGTTCAACGACCAGGATGCCGCCTGCCGCCGATGCGAGAAGACCATCGACCTCGATCGACCTTCGCCGGCAACGGACTACCGCGGTACCCTCTATGAAGGCTGGGGATGCTCCTATCTACAAAGGATAGCGGGCGCGGCCCAGCAGATGGCCCTCCTGCATGCGCTGGGCGCTGAACGGTCTTACGCCGAGCACGCTGCCGGCATCCTGAAGTTGTTCGCCACACACATCAAGCCACTGCCCGTGCTGGGCAGTGGGACCCAGACTGTCATCTGGACCTATAACAAAGAGGGCGACTGCGGGATCGTTCTGAAACTTACAGAAGCCTACGAGCTCCTGAGAAACGTGCAGGGGCTCTTCAGTCCCGAGGAACATCGGAAGATACAGTTTGACCTGCTCAAACACTGGGTTGATTCGGTGTTCCGTGTCGAAGAAGACAGTACCCCTCGTTGGAATCAGATGTTCCATTATCTGAGCGCTGCCGCGTTCGTTGGTTTCGCACTCGAGGATGCGGATTACGTGGACTGGGCGTTCGGCCGCCGAAAGTATTCACCGAAGAAGCGTCCCAACCATCACAGCCTTGCCTGGCTCACCGACAACTACTACCGGCCGGATGGAGGTACCCATGAGGTCTGCACCGCTTACCATCTGTACGCCGTAGGACCCAACTGCCAGGTGCTCGTTCTGGGCCATCGGCTCGCACAACAGATGCCGGACCTGTTCCCACCGGAGATCTACGACGAACTGGATCTTCGGAACCCGCGCGCCCGCGTGCTGCGTCGAACTCTCAAGTGGTTCACCGCCCAGGCGTTTCCGGACTTCACCATGGCCCCCTTCGGCGACATGGGCGGACGGGTTAGCCTCCAGGCGTACCCGCTGACGGCGGAGATCGGCTACCGTTATTTGGGGATCGATGAAGTGGGGTCGCACCAGCGCCTAAGGGAGCGCAGTCGGGGAATGACCGGGCTGATATATGGCGCCGACACCATCGTGGAGAAGCCAGTGCCCTACCAGAGCGTGCATCTCTCCAGCGGCTATGTGGCACTCAAGCGGGAGACGTATGGGAACCGCCTGTACGCCGGGCTGAACGCTCTGCAACCGGGCAGCGGCCATCAACACGAAGACAGATTGAACCTGCTCACTTACTCGCGCGACCGGATGCTTTCCGGTGAAAAGCGGACACAGTACTACGACCAGGACCAGCGCCTCTACAGCCGCGCCTCCTACGCCCACAATACGGTCACGGTGGATGAGACCTCACAGGTACATGGCAACCAGCTACAGGGCGAACGTGTTCCGCGCATTGATAACTTCGTCGACCTGCCGGCGGCGCAAGTCGCCGAGGTCCACGGCGACAAAGTCTGCGAGCAGACGGAGATCTATCGCCGCCTTGTTTGCCAGTTCGACGAGTACGTGTTGGACGTGTTTCGCATCGAGGGAGGGAAAGTGCACGACTGGTGTTACCACGGCATCGGCCAAGCGCCCGTACTTTCGATACCAATGCAAAGCAAAACTGCATTTGAGCCGGCCCTGTACGTCGTGCGAGGCAAATCAGACTATCAGGTGGGCAGGGCAGAAAATACCTTCACGGCAACCTGGCGCATTCCGGCCGAGCCCGGTTCCAGCCGCCCCGGCCGGCGACGAGACGTGTTCTCACGGGTAACCGTGGCCGGCGTTCCGGATCAAACTGCCTTCGTGCTGCGCACCTTCCCTGACCCCGGCGCGCACAGCCTGATGGTGAGGCACCAAAAAACGACTGCTCCCTTCGTGGCGGTACATGAAGCCTACAACGATAGGCCCACGGCTACCGGAATGCGGCTGCTACCAGGCAGCGCTATCGCGACCGTGGAGATCACGCACGCGGACGGGGGACGGCGTCTGGCGATCTACGAGTCCGGCTCGGGGTCGGATGGCTGGCGGCTGGCTGGTCGCTTCGGCATGGTCGAGCTCGATGTCCGAGGTCGGCTGCGCAGCCTCGTGCTGATCCGCGGCACAGACGTGGCTTGCGATGGCCTGCGCCTCCA
>CAZITS010001005.1:0-2606 GCA_964542185.1 uncultured Pirellulaceae bacterium | reverse complement strand
GGGTGGCACGCATCGTTGGAGCCCGAGTGGCACGCAGGAATTTCTGTTTCAGCTGAGCGAGGTCTCGCCGCAGGGCAGCGAGCTTCAGTTGGGAAGCCGCAGCAGGATCAATACCTCCGGTGTGGTGTAGAAAGTAATCGAGCAAGTCTTGCTGTTGTCGAAATGTACGCTGCGCGGGTTCGAGTTGCGCAATTTGGGTCCCTTCGAGCTGGCCTTCTCCCAGACCCCCGCCCCAGATAAGCCCGAGCAGTTCCCATTGACGATCCCAGTGGGCATCTTGGCCTGGTTGGCGCATGGCTTGTAGCAACCGGAGTTCCCATTTGCGCATCAGGCCATACAGGGCGGTCTGCTGTGGTGTAATCCGCGCTTGCCTTTTCTGCGCGTACTCGGGATAGGTGCGCCGGTAGGTTGGACGTTCCTGCGGGAGAGGAGCGTCGATATTGACTTCGTCCGCGCCATCGAGGAATGCATAGAGCTGGTAGAACTCGCGTTGCGTAATCGGGTCGTATTTGTGGTCATGGCAGCGTGCACAGCCGACCGTCATGCCGAGCCAGATGGTGCCGACCATCTCGGTCCGGTCGACCACCTGCAGTACGCGGAACTCCTCCAGGTCAGCACCCCCTTCGCGGTTGCTGAGTGTTTGACGCAGGAATCCGGTAGCCAACTTTTGATCCTGTGTGGCGTCGGGTAGTAAATCGCCTGCCAATTGGTGAATCGTGAATTGATCAAACGGAAGGTCTTGGTTGAGGGCGCGTACGAGCCAGTCGCGGTATCGCCAGGCGACCGGGCGGCGCTGGTCGGTCAGGTAACCGTCACTGTCCGCGTAGTGGCACAAGTCGAGCCAGGGACGGGCCCAACGTTCACCATACGCCGGAGAAGCAAGCAGCCGGTCAACCGCGCGCGATGCCTTGTCGGGAGTCACGGAAATCGAAAATTGCTGGCTCTCTTGTGGTGTTGGCAGGAGTCCGACAAGATCCAGATAAAGGCGTTTGATAAGTGTTGGTGCCGCTGCTGCTGGCGAGGGAGCAACCTGTTCCCGCTGTAGTTTCTCCAGCAGGAATTGATCGATGGGTGAGGAGACGGGGTCCGCCAGTTGTGTCCCTGCCCGGTGCGGTTCGCGAATGGGTTGGAAAGACCAGTGTGCTGTGCCCGACGAAGAGGCGTCTGCACCCTGAGCTGAAACGAGTTGCGACACCAGCAGACTGTACACCAAGGCAATGCACAGCGCGGGTTGCGTGGGGATGGGCATGAGATTTTTCGTGTTCGGGCCGGAGGAAGCTATATTGTTCAGCGGGTCTGGAAGATGTCCGACGGGCAATCCGCCGTTGATTGGCCAGCGTCTGTTGTCAAGTTGGTATTATGGCCGTCCCGGGCTGTCAGATCCAAGCCGGCGGGGCACATTGTCGTCGGCGCGGGGCGGGTCGCCTGGAACGCCTCGCAGAAGAGCGCATTCTGGGCAGCCGGCCGGTTTGGCCCTATGCTGGAGTGCTGCGAGTCGTGAATGGTTCGCAGCTCTGCTGTGCGGGATGTGAACTCTCGCAAGAAGGGCGGCGATGGTCCCCACCAGGAATCGAAAATGGTCAGCGCGCCGTGATACTACGTTTGCTCATTTTGTTTACGGTGGTTCCACTGGTTGAGCTGTGGTTGTTTCTGCAGATCGCCGAATGGACTTCGATTCTGTTTACCATTCTGGTTGTCGTGTTCACTGGTGTTCTGGGGACCATCATGACCCGTTCCCAGGGTTTGCGGGCGCTGCAAAACCTCAAGCAGCAAATCGCCACGCGTCGCGGTGTGACCGACGCGATTTTGGATGCGGTGATGATTCTCGTCGCGGGGGTGCTGTTGATTACTCCCGGTGTGCTGACGGACGCCTTCGGTTTCTCGCTGTTGATCCCCTGGTGCCGACGTTGGTATCGGGCGCTGGTGGCAGCCCGTATTGCTCGCCGTTTTCAAGTCAGCGAGATGCCTCGCCAGGGTGGCCCGTCGGGAGCAAATTCGCGTGTGATTGACTCCTACGTAGTACCGCGGCAGGATGAGTTGGATCAGCAGGGATAGAGAGGCGTGCCGTTTCCATGTCCATCTCTTTGCCTCCGCCGCGCCCGTCCTGTGACGCGAGGTTTGCCGTTCGCTGTTACCCTCGCGATTACCAGCAGTCGCGGGATGATTTTTGCGTTGCGGCCCAGCGGTTCGGCGGGCGGTTGGCGGAGTACGAGTTGCCCGGCCGTGGCGCCCGCGGTGAGCGGTTAGTCATCGATGTGGCTCGCATTGGCCCGCCAGCGGCTGCGCGCAGGGTACTGGTTTCCAGTGGGCTACACGGTGTCGAGGGGTTTATGGGTTCCGCGATTCAGCAGGCCTGGTTGCAGTGGACCGCATCTTACCTGCGCGAGTTTCTGGAAGACAACGGATTGGAAGTGATACTCATTCATGCACTTAACCCGTATGGTTTTTCCCGGGAACGTCGAGTTGACGCCGACAACATTGATCTCAATCGTAATTTTCTGTTGCCGGATCAGGCCTACGCGGGTACGCCGCAGGGGTACCGGGAATTAGAGCCCTTTCTGAATCCGACAGGCCTGCCCGGCTACTGGGACGGCTATCGACTGACG
>CAZITS010001004.1:0-2608 GCA_964542185.1 uncultured Pirellulaceae bacterium | reverse complement strand
TCGTCTGCCTGGGAATCGCGGTAGATGACACGATCCACTTTCTGACCCGTTACGGCTACGAGCGAGCGGAGGGACAATCTACACCAACAGCCATTCGCAGCGCTTTTGTTCACGTCGGAACCGCACTCATCTTGACGACGTTGATCCTGGTAGCCGGTTTCAGTACGGTTTTGACCAGTGATCTGGCAATCCAGCGCAGTTTTGCTGCGATGGCGTGCTCCACGATTCTCGCGGCTCTGGTGGGCGACTTGATCTTTCTGCCGGCAATGCTGATGTGGTGGGATCGCGAGCGGCCCGACCCGGTCGATTCTTGACAGCCTTTCGGCCGGCCCTTTCAATGGTTACTCGTGTTCGTTCATTGTGACACCGGCACTCGGCTTCCAGGAATTCTGCAGGACAATATCCATGGCTCTCAAAACGTGTTCTCCCTGTTTTGCTGGCTTGTGTCTGTTGCTGGCATGGGCGCCCCCTCTGCCAGGACAGCAGGTAAACCAATTGACGACGGCAGAACGCGCAGCCGGATTTCGCCTGTTGTTCGATGGCAAGTCCTTCAACGGCTGGAAACAACAGGGAAATTGGACCATTGTCGAACAAGCCCTCTACCGCGGGCGCAGCGGCGGTGGACTGACCTGCGTGGCTCAGCAAATCCCCGACGACTTCGAATTGCGGTTTCAATGGAAAGTCGCGCGGGGCAGCAATAGTGGGGTGTATTACCGACCCGGTCAGTATGAGTACCAAATTCTCGACAATGCAGTACACATCGACGGCAAGAACCCACGGACCAGCGCCGCTTCCCTCTATTTCTGTATGGCACCATCGCGGGATGTAACACGACCCGTGGGAAAGTGGAACGATGGACGTATTGTCTGTCAGGGATCCATTATCCAGCACTGGCTCAACGGCCAGAAAGTGATTGACTTTGACTACACCGATAAACGCTGGTCGCAACCGGTCGCACTGCTCAAGAAACGCGGCGGCACTTTGTCAGCGCGCGGCAGAGCGCTGTTTCTGCAGGACCACGGGGACCCGGTCTGGTACCGCGCCATCCGCCTGCGGACGATTCCCAAGACAGAAACAATCCCACACCAAACCGTGCAGCCAGCACCTATTCCGCCCGAAATCCGCAAAGCTGAAGAGGAAAAACTACGCCGCATTATCGAAAACCGACGCCGTCAGAAAGCGGCCCCCTAGGCAATTTCGCAGCGGCGTCTCGCCGCGACCCGCGCACGGTTGGCCTGGGACCCAGCGACCTGGGACCCGCGAGCCGCAGCGGAACCCGTTGGTTGCTTTGCAGTTCGCGACGGGTCGCAAACCGTCCCCGCAACTCCTGGTTGCCTGACCCGCGCAACCGGCCAGTCGCCTGCGCCGCGCACCGTATTTACTCACCACCGTATTTACTCACCACTTCGCAACCTGATCTTCCCATGACCGCTCCGCTGACGCTCATCGCAACAACAGCCTTTGGACTGGAAGCTGTCGTCAAACGGGAGCTGGCTGCGCTGGGATACGAGGGACAGGTCATTGCTCCAGGATGGATTCGGTTTACGGGGGACGAGGTGGCGATTTGCCGCTGTAACCTGTGGCTCCGCTGCGCAGACCGCGTGTTGATCCAGGTCGCCCGTTTCGAAGCCGACAATTTCGACACCCTGTTTGAAACGACCCGTGCGCTCAACTGGCACGATTGGATTTGTCCGGCCGGTGCCTTTCCGGTCGTCGGTCGATCCCTGAAGTCACAGCTATCAAGCGTGCCTGCCTGCCAGCGAACCGTCAAAAAAGCCGTGGTGGAAAGCCTGCAACGCGGTCATCGCTGCCAGCAGCTGGCAGAAGATGGCCCTCTCTTCAAAATTCAAATCGCACTGTTGGACAACCAGGCAACGCTCACTCTGGACACCACGGGCCCCAGTCTGCATAAGCGCGGCTATCGCCTGCACGCAGCTCCGGCACCACTCAAGGAAACACTTGCCGCCGCGCTGTTGGAATTGAGCTTCTGGAATCCCCACCGGCCTCTGCTTGACCCTTTCTGCGGAGCCGGAACGATTGTCATCGAAGCGGCGCGGATTGCCCGCAACATGGCTCCCGGACTGGAACGCGAATTCGTTTCCGACAGTTGGCCCTGGCTACACAGTGCCTGCTGGAACGAAGCGCGCACAGAAGCCCGCGACCTGGTGCAGCCACCTCCTGCTGAACGCCTGGTCGGCACCGACCAGAGCGATCGCGTGCTGGCAGCGGCGCGGCAAAATGCCGCCGCCGCCGGTGTCGATGACCAGGTGCATTTTCAACGGCGCGTGTTTGCCGACTTGAGCAGCCGACGACAATACGGCTGTCTGGTAACTAACCCGCCTTATGGACAACGTCTGGAAAGTGGACCCCTCGCCGAACTCTACCAGTCGATTCCAGAAGTCCTTCGGAAACTCCCTAGCTGGTCACATTTTGTCCTCACCGCACACCCGCACTTCGAAAAACTCGTCGAACGGCAGGCCGATCGCAGACGCAAGTTGTACAACGGGCGCATCGAGTGCACCTACTACCAATTTCATGGACCGCGTCCTCCCCGTCCCGATCTCCGTCCCGATCTCCGTCCCGAGCGGCAACACCCGCCGGACGCGCC
>CAZITS010001003.1:0-2610 GCA_964542185.1 uncultured Pirellulaceae bacterium | reverse complement strand
CCAACGATGGAGATCTATGTTGTTAGAGGACCTGTGCGTCAGGACGGTGGTCGGACGAATATGACGTACTGCGTTTGGGTGAAGCCTTGACCGAAGCTTATTCTAGTGCAAATGACGGGCCCGCGCGGACCCGTGGCAGGGCAGAATGCAGGTAGCCGCGGCGCGGTACGCGCCGACCGATATGGGGATTCAGATATGCCGATCTTAGGGTATCAACAGTTGCAGCAAATTGGGGTGGCGATTTTACGTGCTACCGGGACACCGCAGCACGATGCGGAGCTGGTTGCGGAAGAACTCGCAGAAGCGAATTTGTGCGGACATGACAGTCACGGGATTATTCGCCTCAAACAATACGTGGACTACATCGAAGAAGGTGTAATCCGCCCTGGTACGGAAGTGGAGGTTGAGAAGGACTTGCCTGCTGTTGCGTTAATCAATGGCGGAGGCAATTTTGGCCAGGTGGTGGCTCGTAAGGCATTGACACTGGCGATGGAACGAGCACGTCAGTCGGCAGGGTTCAGCGTTTTTTGCAGGGATTCGAATCATGTTGGTCGACTCGGTTCTTATGCGCGGCGTGCAGCGCTCGAGGGTTTTGTGGCAGTGACCGCGGTCAATGGACCGGGCGTCGGAGGTGGGGTAGTACCGTGGGGGGCGATTGAACGACGTATGGGTACCAACCCGATTTCTATCGGGGCGCCATGGAAAGAAGATGCGCTGGTTCTTGATATGACGACTAGTGCGACCGCAGAGGGTAAAGTCCGAGTAGCACTTCAAAAAGGGGGTGAGGTGCCTGAGGGATGGATCATCGATGGTGAGGGAAATCCGTCTACCAATCCAGCAGACTTGTATGGAGATCCGGATGCAGGAGTCCCGCGTGGTGGTATTTTGCCGCTGGGCGGACCCATGGGATTCAAAGGCTACGGTATGGGAGTCATGGTTGACGTACTCTGCGGTATTCTGTCGGGGGCGGGGCTGGTTCGCGAAGATCTGCCACCTGGAACAAATGGCATCTGGATGTACTTATTGGATACGTCCCAACTTCAGCAGCAGGACTATTACGCGAACATATTGGAGAAATATGTCGCCTGGATTAAGGGTGCCAGACGGGGACCTCAAGTAGACGAAATCTTGATGCCCGGAGAAATCGAACAGCAGCGATACGCACAACGCCAGCGTGATGGAGTTGACGTCCCTGATGGGACCTGGCAACAGACAAACGAGCTGGCGGAACGGTTGGGGATTCAATCGGAGGCCTGCTTTTCGGCTCCCTGATTCTGTTTCGCGATCAGGTTGAAGAGGGCGGTGGTTTTACGATCGCCAGCAAGTCCATGGACGACTACTGAGAAAGGGCTGGCGATGGCAAGTCGTCCGGAAACATTTCCCCAGCGGGCTGCCGAAACGAGTCCCTTGGTGTTGGGGCTGGACATCGGGACGACCACGATTACGTGCCTGGCCTGGGAGCCCGGCAGCGGACAGGTTGTGGTTGTGGGAACCGTCGACAACCAGACGCAAACCACGTCCAAGGTGGGCCGCGAGCGGGGGCATTCCGAGTGGGACAGTCAGAAAATGCTGGAGACGGCGTACCGCTGTGTGGCAGATGTTGTTGCGCAGTTAGGACCACGGTCACGCGATGTCGTCGGCTTAGGGTTGACCGGGCAACAGCACGGCGTTGTTTTCGTGGATGAAGAGTTGGTGCCATTGACCCCGTTTATTGGGTGGCGTGATCAGCGGGGCAATGAGCCATTGGCCGAGGGTGGTCGTTCCACTGTGGATGAGATGTTGACGCGTCTGGGTGACGATGCCAGCGACCGGCTCGGTTGCCGACCAGCGACCGGCTATCTTGGCACGACGCTCTATTGGATGCAGCGAACTTCGCGTTTGCCTCCCCAGGGAAGGGCCTGCTTCATCGTCGATTTGTTTGCTGCGGTATTGACTGGTTCAGCAGTTCAAACCGATCCCACAAACGCAGGCGGTAGTGGTTTGCTCAATCTGGCCAATCGTCAGTGGGATGTGCAGGCGTTGGAGCTACTGGAAATCGAACGCCGCTGGTTGCCCGACATCTGCGAAGCTCCGACGCTCGCGGGTGGTTTGAATGATCAATCTGCGGCGTTTACTAGTTTGCCTCGTGGACTTCCAGTGATGGTTGGAATCGGTGACAACCAGGCTGCGTTTCTGGGGAGTGTGGCGGATCGTAGTGAGTCGATTCTGGTCAACGTCGGGACAGGTGGTCAGGTAGCCATGTATTCCGATGAAGTGCTTACGGTGCCACGTCTGGAAACTCGGCCGTTTCCAGGAACGGGCAATCTGCTTGTCCATGCGGGGCTGTGTGGCGGTCGATCGTACGCCGCTCTGGAGTTGTTTTTTCGAGAGGTCGGCACGCAGATTCTTGGCGTCGAGCAGGTGAATCCTTGCTACTCCGCGATGCTGGACGCTGCTGAACAGGTCGCGGATGGTAGTGGCGGAGTGGTATGTTCACCCTTTTTCACGGGAACCCGGTCGGAGCCTCATCTCCGGGCCAGCTGGTCCGGGTTGTCACCCGAAAATCTGACACCCGGGCATCTCACCCGTGCCTTGCTGGAGGGAATGGCAAGTGCCTTTGCCGGCAGCGGC
>CAZITS010001002.1:0-2611 GCA_964542185.1 uncultured Pirellulaceae bacterium | reverse complement strand
TAATGATTTCGTGGAGATTGAAAACGACGCGTGCCAGGGAAGTCCAGGCAGCCAATTCCACCGGATTCGGGGTTTCCTTGACGGTCTGGTCACCGACCTTGATCAAGGCGTTGGCGGCCTCTTGATCTGCTTTGTAATCGGACATGTGTTTGTCCAGCAGTTGGAGCAAAACAGCCCGTTCTTTTTCCGTTGGCGGGCGGGACAGCGCTTCACGAAATGCCCAGTCGATTCGTTTCGCAGGGGTGTCGCCCCCATGTTTCACGATGCGTTCGGCGAAAACGCGCGCGGCTTCGACATACGAGGGGTCATTCAGCAGGACCAGGGCTTGCTGGGGGGTATTGGAACGAGGTCGTTCGGCAGTACATTCTTCGCGAGAAGGCGCGTCAAAAGCGACCAGGCTGGGGTGCAGGAACGTCCGCTGCCAGTGGGTATAAAGTCCTCGCCGGTAGAGTGCTTTGCCGGCCCCTTTTTGCCATTTGCGTTGTGGAAAGTTGAGGTGTGCCCAATACCCCGCAGGTTGATAAGGCTTGACGCTTTTACCTCCCATCATGTTGACCAGCAGGCCACTGACCGCCAGAGCGTTGTCGCGTACCAGTTCGGCATCCAGCCGCCAACGCGATTGCCGCGCGTACCATTGATTGAACGGGTCGCGTTCTCGCAATGCTGGCGTGGGTCGGGAGTCTTGCTGGTAGCTGCGCGACATCACGAGTGTTTTCACCATCCGCTTGATATCCCAACCATTGTCAATGAACTCGACTGCCAGCCAGTCGAGTAGTTCGGGATGGGTTGGCCATTGGCCCTGTGCGCCGAGGTCGTCCAGAGTGCGCGCCAAACCGTAACCGAAATACAGTTTCCAGAGTCGATTGACGAACACACGACTGGTCAGCGGGTTCTGGCGATCGACGATCCAGTGCGCCAAATCGAGGCGTGTTGCCCGACGGTCGCCGACGTCGAGAGTGCCGAGGATGACCGGTGTCTGTGGGGCGACTTGGGGCCCCGAGTCATCCAGCCAGTTGCCGCGTGGCAGTACACGCATCATGCGCGGTTCGCGGGAGATTGAGACAAGTGTAGTCGGTAATGACTTCGTGACGGCCTCGCGCTCTTTCTTGAGCTTGGCGAGTTGCTCACGGGAAGCGTTCAGGCTGGGGGCAACACCGCGATAGTACCTGGCCAGTTCCGTCTGCTGCTTTTCATTGCGCTCGGCCCCGGGCGTCTTCAGGATCGCCAGGACGTTGTCGGGCAATCCACTTCCTGTTTTCTGGAAAATGAAGCCGTAGCCGCCGCTGGCATTCGCCACCTTCAGCAGCAGGCGGTTTTCGCCTTCTGCCAACTGCAATGTGAGCTTTTCCTGGCCGGCAGCCACGCCGCGCTTGACTTTCTTGTCCAAGACCAGCTGCTCGTTGAGCCAGACTTTGATGCTGTCGTCGCTTCCCAGCTCGACCGGCAGCGCGGCCTTCACGCTGGTGGTGATCGTGCGGAACGCGTAAGTCGCAGAATTATCGCCCTTCAGAGAAATCACCTGGCCATCTTTCCAGGCCGATTGGGCGGTCCATTTGATTTTTTCTTCCTGGTAAGTGCGGGCCAGATCGACTCCCGCTTCCGGGCCAAAGTTGTTTGCGTGCGCCTCGTCAAAACTGGCGGCTGCGAACGGGCCCAGGGAATGCCAGGTACCCAGCTTGATGGCCAATTGGTCCAGTTGCGGTCGGATTTTGGCTTCCCAGGTGGCGAGATGTTCATCCAGCTCAGGTGTTTGCGTGTCGAGTGTTTGTTGGACTGCTGCGACTTGGCTGTCCAGTTCGGCGAGGCGCTGCTGGTGTTCGGCGACCGGAATCGGAGTCGGTTGCTGGCGGCCTACGGGGGTTTCGGTGAGATCTGCAAAGAAGGCAGCCAGACTGTAGAAATCCTTCATGGTGAAGGCGTCGAATTTATGGTCGTGGCATTCCGAGCAGCCCATCGTGGCACCCAACCAGACAGAAGACACATTCCGGACACGGTCGGCGGCATACTTGGCCAGATATTCTTTCGCCTGCCCTCCTCCTTCTTGAGTCGTTTGTAACAGTCGGTTGTAGCCCGAGGCGATCCATTGCTGATTGGTCCGTTTGGGCAGCAGATCGCCGGCCAGGTTTTCGATCGTAAAGGTGTCGAACGGCGTATTGCTGTTAAACGCCGAGATCACATAATCCCGGTAGAGGCTGACTTCGCGTACGTTGTCGCTGTGGTAGCCAATCGAGTCGGCGTAACGCACCAGGTCGAGCCAGTACAGTGCCAGCCGTTCACCAAAATGCTGCGAATCAAGCAGGCCATCGACCACGCGCTCGTACTGTTCTACTGAGGGGTCGTTGGCGAAGATCTCCACGGCCTGAGGCGAGGGTGGCAACCCGATCAGATCGAAATACAGACGCCGGATGAGCGTTCGCGGTTCGGCCATTGCCGAGGGGTCGACTCCGAGGGCGCCCAGGCGCGCGAGAATGAACTGGTCAATGGCGCTGGCGCCATCTTGAGTCTGCGGAACTGCCGGCCGCTGAGGTGGAATCAATGACCAGTGACGCTGGTACTCGGCACCTTGGGCAATCCAATTGGTAAGTAATGCGATTTCCTGTTTGCTGAGTGG
>CAZITS010001001.1:0-2614 GCA_964542185.1 uncultured Pirellulaceae bacterium | reverse complement strand
TGCCAGGTAGGCAGCCAAGAGCTCCGCGGAGAGTTGCTTCACCGGCGCTCCTTGGGTGCGACAAAGGCACGCGATGCACAGCGCGACGGACGTACCATCAGCGTCAATAACGAGGCAGGCTGGTATCGACCTGACAGGACCAGGCGTCAATTCCTCCCGCGATACTACAAGCCCCGCCAAAACCTTGTTCCCGCAACCAGGTGGCCACTTGCAGGCTGCGCATTCCATGGTGACAAAGCACCAGGATTTCTTGATCGCGGTGGGGAGCTAGTTCATCCACACGACGGGCCAACTCACTCATCGGCAGCAGGGTCGAATCCGCCACATGGACCAGGTCATACTCATCCTGCTCTCGGCAATCGAGCAACAAACCGGTAAAGCCTTCTGAGGAAATTCGGGTGTGTGCCTCCCGGCAATCGATTTCCAAGGCATCGGGGGTCTCGGTCACTAAGGTCTTCCTGCTCTCGGGCAGCGCCCGTTGAAAGGTCTCATGGACAATCGGACTGGCCAGTGTGCTTACCGCATTCCCTGGTAAATACGCTGGAACAGTTTCCGTGAAACTCGGTGTGTCGAAGGAACATTCTGCCGCATAAATATTTGAATTAGCTGGCGTTCTGGGATGATGATAAAATTCGTATTGGCATACCCACCCCAACGGTATCCGGTGACCGTCTTGCCGCTTCCCAGTTTGATCGGCTTGATCTCAAAACCGAGACCCCAGCGGGCATGGTCTAACGCTGGGTCGATCTGGTCGGAAAACATCGTTCCCACCGTGGCATGCTTCAGGACACGTTGTCCGTTCAACTCGCCACCCGCCATCATCATCAGGCAAAAACGAGCGTAATCTTCCATTGTCGAAACAAGTCCACCACCACCAGACAGAAATTTCATGCCACGTACGTAAGGGTTGTGTGGACTGACGCGATCCACCACCACATTTTTGCCTCCCTCGACGGCATGACAGGAAGCGAACCGCGCAGCCTTTTCGCCCGGAACAAAAAAACCGGTATCCCGCATTGCCAGCGGATCGAAAATGGCTTTCTGCATGTAATGATCGAGCCGCTCTCCCGACCACACCTCGACCAACCTGCCCACCACGTCCGTATTGAAACCGTAGGTAAACTGTTCACCAGGATGGTGCAGGAGCGGAACCTGAGCCAGCGCGTCGGCGGCCTGCGCAATGGTCATCTCGGGAGGAAACATGTTCTTCGTCCCGCTGTACAACACACCTGCTCGGCGATGGTCCTGCAAAACCTGATCACCGTGATCTCTGCCGTAACTGAAACCTGAAGTGTGCCGCAACAGATCCCGCACGCTGATCGGCCGGTGAGGTGGGACCAGCTGAGTCTTACCATCCCGGGTAACGCGAACTTTGATGTCGGCGAACGAGGGAATAAAACGAGCCACTGGGTCATCCAAGCGGAATTTACCCTGCTCCCACAACTGCATCGCAGCGACGGAGGTAATCGGCTTGCTCATCGAGAAAATTCGCATCAAGGCGTCTTTTTCAAGGCGACCACCTTCCTCCACATCGGCAACACCAGCCAGTGCAAAATGGACCACCTTGCCGGCGTGCAGCACGAGGTGCATTCCGCCGGCAATCTGTTTGCTCGTCACTTCCTGCTGAAGATAGGCCGTGGCGCCCTCCAGGGTGCCCTCCGCAAACGGAGCAGCGACGGAATCTCCGACAGGAAGTTCCGCAGCTGCATTCGGCGCAACCTGCCCGACAAGGCACAGCCCCAGCAAACCGCAAGTCAATCGCAACATCAGAGCAACCTTTAGCATCAAGAGAAAGCAGTGGGGTGCCGGCCGTCACCTGAGTGACGTTGCAACCGTCCAACCATCAGCCAAGGAGTACCGGTTTGAGACACACGGCAATCACGTTTTAGTCCAGACCGTCAATCATGACCAGCCGGCGGCACGCACATAACATCAGGCAGTTCCCCGTCAGTCTCAAATACAGAGAGGGGATCAGTGTTTCAAGATACGACCACCCAATGGAGCGGCCGACCACATTCCTCTGCAGCAGTGCTAGTCCCGCAGCTTGGACAGCAACCGCAACATCTCCAGGTACAACCACACCAGTGTCACGATCAATCCAAACGCACCATACCATTCCATGTACTTCGGGGCGCCAGACTCGACGCCTTTTTCAATGAAATCAAAATCGAGCACCAGATTCAACGCGGCAATCACGACCACCACCAGGCTGAAACCAATTCCCACCCCCCCGCTTTCGTGAATATATGGAATCCCAACACCCCAAAACCCCAAGACAAAGGAAGTCAGGTAAACCATGCAGACGCCACCAGTCGCGGCACACACGCCCAGCTTGAAATTCTCTGTGGCACGGATTAACCCGCTGCGGTACACAACCAGGAGTGCAAACAGTGTTCCGAACGTCAGTACCACTGCCTGAAAAACAATGCCTGGATAAGCCCCACTAAACATGAGCGAGATCGCGCCCAGGAACGCGCCTTCAAAAACCGCGTAAAGCGGGGCCGTCAACGGCGACCAGGCCGGCTTGAAAATCGTCACCAGAGCGAACACCAATCCACCGATCAAGCCACCCGACAAGAACGGGATAGCCAAGGGCGCACCTCCGGCCAGTTGG
>CAZITS010001000.1:0-2615 GCA_964542185.1 uncultured Pirellulaceae bacterium | reverse complement strand
AGCGTCCTGTTGTCGTGCAGCGTCCTGTTGTCGTGCAGCGTCCTGTTGTCGTGCAGCGTCCTGTTGTCGTGCAAGCACCTCTACTCGCACCTCGAAGCCTGTTTCCCAGCGGATGGACCTCCGCAGTCGTCCTGCAACAACCACTCATGTTTAGTCCAACCGTAGCTGCCTATCCTTCGTCGACCACTTTGCGACCAGCGGTGGCTTACTCGCCTGCTAACGGTGCCGCTGCAACGCAACCGGCATCTGCAGAGTCCCCAGTTAACGGCGCCAGTGCCCAGGCACCTGCGCTCAACATGCCAGCCGCAGGTAGCTATCCGGCAGTCGTTGCAACTCCCCCCGCGCTCATGCCAGGAACACTCATGGCACCTGCCACGCGGCCTATTATTGTCCGCCCCAAAGTTTATGTCCCCGGACAACCTTTGAGGAATCTGGTAAAGGCCTTCACTCCCTGACGCGAGACGCTCCGCCTGACTGCGCGAGGATCGCCATCGGCACACGCTCTGTCAACCGTCGCCGTCAACAGTCGATCACCTCTGAACGTTGGCACTGCAAACCTTCACACTGACAGTAAATTCGTTGCAAAGCGTTTGCGCGGAGGCCAGGCTGCCACGCCCGCGACAGCCTGAACAAAGTCACCGCCCGTTGGTAGTGCGCGGCCAGCGGTATTGAGACCAATCTGTCTGCCAGTTTTACCTGCCACATCAACAGGACTCGGACCATCTCCTGGTTGTTCCAAGTTATTTGAAAGCAGTTTCTCTTGGCCCGGTCTCAGCAACCACGTGAAGAACTATTAAGGGACGCCACGGCACTCGTCGATCGAGTCTCATTTCAAGCGGGCGATTGGACAGAACCGGTTGTCGTTGGCTTTCGCTCAAATGGTGCCGCCAGCATCTACTTTGGGGAAGACCCTGTCTACCAGTTTAATTGCGACAATGAATTACGCCGCAGCCACTGGAGAGGAAAACGCATTAAGGCAGAGCAGCGCCAACTGCAATTCCTACGACAGCAACCTGGCAGTTCACGACTGCAACTCTCCACCATCGCCCTTGACGCCAACCAAACCAACGAATTCCTCGATGAGTTGACAAAGCGTCTCGAACTCTTGCGGACCGCAGTCTTCCACCGCAACTTGCGCGTTATCGGTCAGGTACCCGAGCAACCTGATCTGTTACCTCGCCTTCAAAGCTGGCTCGAATCACTTGGTTCTTATCCAACTATCGCGATCTCACCCAAGGCCCACTGAATGTTCAATAGGAATATCAGCTAGATCTACTGCAAGGCCAGGCATTGCGCAAAGTGTCTACCAACGGGAGATCTTCACAGCAACAAACCCAGATCTGTTGCCCTCTATCCCCCAACTACCAGCCATTCAGAGCAGCAGAATGGCACATGCGCCAAAGCGATTCAGTTTGATTCGCGTCTCGCGAAAATGCCCATTTCGAACATCCGCATTTCATATCGCACTCATTCACTGCAAATCCTGCTCGTCAATAAAATATCGAATGCGCTGGGGCTGCGCTCTTTTGGTGATAGTGGCAACGTGATCTAATCAGAACCACCAGTCACTCACGTCGCACACCGTTCGCGGGCCCTACCCGCATCACCAATAACAAACCGATCAATTGATGTACTCAGTCATGAGAATGAACATGTATTACAGGCGACTGAATCACCCAGGCTCCGTTCCTATACACAATGCTTTCGATTCCAGCTGGATTGGTCATCGAACTCAGTACTTGCAACACCACACCGTCATTACAGCATTTTGCAGTATTGCAATCGGAATCGTCCTGGCACTACCAGCTGCCAGTAGTGAACCAACACAGTCCGCGGACAAGAAAACCGCGTTTGATCTTTATGTCGCAACGCCAGACAAAGCTTTTTCATGGAAGCTCGTTCGCATACACGATGCACCGGAAGCCACGACTTATGTTGTCGACATGACATCTCAGCGGTGGCGAACCACCGATGAAGTAAACCGGCCGCTCTGGCAACATTGGCTCACCATCACCAGGCCCAAGAACGTCCGCTCGCAAACCGCCATGCTCTTTATTGGTGGCGGACGAAACGGCAATCAAGCCCCGCAACAAGCACGGGACATGATCCTCCAACTTGCCACTGCCAGCCAAACTGTCGTCTGCGAGCTAGGAATGGTTCCCAACCAACCACTGATCTTCCACAAGGATGGGATCGAACGAAGTGAAGATGACCTGATCGGATATGCCTGGGACCAATACCTGAAGACCGAAGACCCACACTGGCTTCCCAGACTACCAATGGTCAAAGCTGTGATTCGCGCCATGGACTCAGTCCAAGCTCTTTTGAAGTCAAGCAAGCCCAATCCCTTGGCAATCGAACAGTTCGTAATCGCCGGTGGTTCCAAGAGAGGCTGGACGACGTGGATGACCGCAGCAGCGGACCAGCGCGTAACTGCGATACTCCCCATTGTCATCGATGTCCTGAATGTGAAGGTCTCGATGGATCATCATTATGCTGCATATGGATTCTGGGCCCCTGCGATCGGCGACTACGTCCGCCACAAGGTCACGCACCGACGAAACGCGCCCGTCTACGCAAAATTGTTACAACTCGTTGACCCCTATGCATACCGC
>CAZITS010000999.1:0-2618 GCA_964542185.1 uncultured Pirellulaceae bacterium | reverse complement strand
GGAGATGGGTCAGGCCCCAGAAATGGGGCAGCCGTGTCCTCCAGGTGGTGTATGCGAGGCGTTGCGACCGTGATGTGCACCTTCCGGTCGCGGTCGTTGGGACAGGATTACAAGACGTCGTTTGCAGTCCACAGAAGAGGCAGCGAAGTAAACTAACAGAGCTCTGGTGAAGTAAACCAATTTTGTCTACATCAAAACACTATTGCACATCGCCGCTGGTACCCCAGGATGCGCCCGCAGCAGCTCGAGTGCTGCGTGGTTTGCCCTGCTTGCGTCGTTTCCCCGTGTTGTGGGGTCTCTGCTGTGCGATCGCGCTGGGCTGGTTTCTGGTTGAAATGCTGCCTGGCGATGCGTTGGCGGCCGACGCCGATCGTAGCAGTAAACAAATTCTACCTGCCCGTACCGCAGCCTTTTTCTCCGTGGCGGATTTTGATCTGCTGCGCGAGCATTGGGAGAAGACCGGGATCGGACAGTTGGTGGCGACGCCCCAGATGGAACCGTTTGCACGCGATCTGCGGCGCCAGCTCGAGGAGAAGTTTACCCAGTTGCGCAAGTTGCGTTTGAGTTGGAGTGAACTGGGGGACGTGGATGGCGGAGAAGTGGCCGTCGCTTTTGTTCCGCCGAATGGGAAACGGGGCGCGACTGGAGTGGTCGTGTTAGCAGATGTGACTGGCAGCGTGCCCGCAGCGCGGCAATTGCTCCAGTCAAAAATCAGGGAACAGGTGGCTGCCGGTGCGACGAGTCAACAGTTCGTCATTGGCGGTGTTCGCACGGATCGTTTGACGTTGCCACTGCAGGGAAATCGGCCGCCTGCCGAAATTTATCTGTGGGTCCACGATGACTGGTTTGGCGCGACGAATCGGGCTGCGGTGGCGACGGAGATCATCGCCCGCCAGCAAGCGACTGACACACCACCTGACGGCGTGGCAACATTGGCGGGGAATCAGCGTTTTCAAACCATTTCGGCGCGTTGCACCGATGTCGCGCAGCGGCGCCCCGATGTGACCTGGTACGTCGATCCCTTTGCCTATGCCCGGGCTATTCAAGAAGGTTTGCGGCGGCCCGGGTCGCGTCGCCCGCGCGACTACGTCCGCATTCTCGCTGCGCAGGGTTTCGATGTGGTCCAAGGGATGGGTGGGAAACTCTGGTTTGCCGAGGAGCGGTTCGACGTGCTGGCCCGGACGTTAGTCTACGCGCCACGCGTCAAGGCGAACACGAAGTTACGACTGGCTGCCCGCATGCTCGACTTTCCCAACGGCAATTTGCGGCCAGCGGCCTGGGTGGCAGACGATGTTGCCAATCATTTCACGTTTAACTGGCGATCACGCGAAGCTTTTGGGCATGCCGAGACACTTGTCGATGCGATTGCCGGTGAACCGATTTTCCAAGAGGTCCTGGATGGCCTGAAGAGTGACCCCAAAGGTCCGATGATTGATGTCAAGCGGGAACTGGTTGCCCATTTGGGTGATCGGGCCACTTTCCTGCTGCAGAACCGTGTGCCGACGGTTCCCGATAGTGAAATGCTGGTCTTGGCGATCGAATTGCGTAACGCGGTCCGGGTTTCCGCTACGCTGAAACGCATTATGGAAGCGAACGAGGATGCCCTGCCACATAAATTAGGTGACCATCGGGTATGGGAGGTGTTGGGGGCTGACGAAAGTGACTCTGCGTTACTGCTGCTGGAGCCAGACCAGGCCAGCGAAGACACCGGTGGTGGGTATGCTGTTGCGGTCGCTCGCAACTCGCTGTTGATTGCATCCCATGTCGAGGCGATTGGCCGGATATTGGATTCGCCCACGAAGTTGTTGACGGCGAATCAGGCCTTTCAGAAAGTCGCAGGTGCGTTGGACGGGTTGGGAGGCAAGACAGCCAGCTTTCGATTTTTCACGCAGCCCGAACTTGCCTGGCGGACCAATTATGAATTGTTCCAGCAAGGCAAGATGCCTCAGGCGCAAACGCTGCTGGGGCGTTCTTTGAATCGTCTATTTGAGCCTGCGGATACGGACCAACTGCGCAAGCAGGAACTCGACGGCAGTAAACTGCCACCCTTCGCCTTTACCCTGCCGTACCTGTCACCGGGAGGCTTTTTTGTGCGCACGCAGGAAGACGGCTGGTTGCACACGGGAGTCCTGTTGAAACGGCCTTAGCTCCGAGCCGGTCGATTACGCGCCAGCGTCTGCAGGACCGTAATTCCACGTTCGATGACTTCGTCGGGCGCTGCATACGACAAGCGGAAATGCGTGTCTTGGCGACTGAAAATGTTGCCTGGAATGATCAGCAGGTTCTGTTCGAGTGCCGCTTCAACGAATTCGGTACCGGTTCCCCAGGGGGCTTTGGGGAAGGCGTAGAACGCGCCGCCGGGATGCGTCAAGTCATAATCGTCCCGGAGCCCTTCGTAGATGCGGTCGCGTTTTCGGCGATAGTCGTCAATCGACCCCTGAATGTTGACGTCCAGGGCCGCGGCTGCAGCCCATTGGGCAGGTTGGGGTGCGCAGACGAATGAGTACTGCTGCAGCTTTACCATCGTGTCGATAATCTCGGCCGGACCGTGTACGAATCCGACACGCCATCCTGTCATTGCGTAACTTTTTGAAAAACCGTCGATGACGATGGTCCGC
>CAZITS010000998.1:0-2619 GCA_964542185.1 uncultured Pirellulaceae bacterium | reverse complement strand
CACTTCACGAATCAGCGGCAGGTGATCGCGTTTGTCTTCGAGCTATGCCTTTTGGCGGTGTTTCGTTTTCGACCTCGAAGATTTGTACGGCCGTTGTTTACGTTTTTCGCCAACGCGCGCTGGCTTTGCATTGTCCATTGGCGATATTTGAAGTTTACGCCCCGCTATAGAGACGTTCTGAAGGGTCTCAAGCAATTCTTGCGGAAATTCCACCGGAAGATCAACGGTACTGAAGCGATCAAAGATCTTGATCTTGCCGATCGCATTGCTGTGAATGCCCGCTTCGTTGGCAATCGCTCCGACGATGTTGCCGGGTTGGACTCGATGGTTTCGGCCGACCTCAATGCGGTAGGTCTCCATGCCGACTTCAGAACGATGTCCACCTGAGCGGCCGTCGCGTTGGAGATCTCGTTTTCGAGGACGAGTTCCGTTATCGCGCGACTCTTGGGCAAAGCGTGTCTGACTGATCTTGTCCTTCACCAATAGCGGGGTGTCGCCATTGGCAAGAATTGCCAACGAGGCAGCCAGTAGCTCCATCGGAACTTTGTTTTCCCGCTGATATTGCTCAACGATCGACTGATAGGTTTCGAGTTCAGTCGAACCCAGTGCCTCCGTGATCCGCTCGTGGAAACGAGCGATCCGCTGCTTATTGATGGCGCGATTTGTCGGGAGATCCATTGGTTCGATCGTTTGCCGGGTCGCTTGTTCCAACCGCTTCAGCCAACGGCGTTCACGCGGATGCACAAACAAGATCGCTTCGCCACTGCGACCCGCTCGGCCAGTACGACCGATCCGATGCACGTATGATTCGCTGTCATACGGCAGGTCATAATTGATGACATGGCTGATGCGTTCGACATCCAGTCCGCGAGCGGCGACATCCGTCGCCACGATAATGTCGACCTTGCCAGACCGCAGGCTTTCGACAATTCGTTCGCGTTGTTTTTGCGGAATGTCACCATTCAAGGCGGCGGACTTCAAACCGACTCGCGACAAATGCTCCGCGAGTGGTTCGGTTGAGCTTCTCATCTTGACGAAAACCAGAACGCCGTCAATCGGTTCTGCTTCCATGATACGTGACAATGCAATTTGTTTCTGATGTGGAGCCGCAACAATGTAACGCTGGCGAACGGTGTCGGCCGTCGCCGTCCGTTGCTTGATGGTGATCTCGACCGCGTTTTTGAGGTGCTTTTTCGCGATCTGGCGAATCGGTCCGGGGATGGTCGCCGAAAAAAGTGCCATTTGCCGTTTCTCGGGAGCCTGTGTGAGAACCCATTCGACGTCCTCGGCGAAACCCATTCGTAACATTTCGTCGGCTTCGTCCATCACCAGACACTGAAGACCGTCGAGTTTCAGAGAGCGGCGTCGCATGTGGTCCATCACACGACCGGGAGTCCCCACGACAATCTGAGCGCCTCGTTTCAGATGCCGAAGCTGGACATGATAATCTTGTCCGCCAAAAATCGGGACCACATCCAGTCCGCGCATTTTGCCGGCATATTTCTCGAACGCACCGGCGACCTGGATCGCCAGCTCACGCGTTGGCACGAGTACGAGGACCTGTGGCTGTTTCTTGCTGAGGTCAACGCGCTGGAGTAACGGCAGCGCGAAAGCTGCCGTCTTTCCGGTGCCGGTTTGCGCTTGGCCGAGGACGTCGCAACCTTCAAGCAATGGCGGAATCGTCTGAGCCTGAATCGGCGTCGGTGACGAATATCCAAACCCCTCGACGACATGAACGAGGGTGTCGTTTAGCCCAAGAAAACTGAACCCTGTTGGCGATGCGACGGCTGCGGGTTCGTTCTCGGGCGTCTGAACGGTTGCTTCTGCGTCCCACGCTGCCGTGTGCCTAACGGGCTTCGCCATGATGTTACCTGAATCTTCTTCAAACACCGTTTGAACAGACGATTGCCGCAGAAAATCGTCTTGAGGGACATACGCCCCGCAGAAGCTGGATCAAGTTCCAACCTGTGCTGCGCTCAAATGGAGTCTGACCTGGAGTGAATTCGCGGACGAACAACGGTGCAAGCGTCGGCTATCGTCGAAACCACAGGCGCTAGCCCGGCAAAGAACATTGCCATAGCCACTTGCAAAACATGATCGAACGCGTCAGGTACTGTTCAGGAGTCGGTGGGCGGAGGACCTCAAGCCCACCGGGGCAGGATTCTGAATCTGGCTGGCAGTGACTCAATCATTTCACAGATGGTAACGAAAACTCGCCGATTTCGCGAGGACACATGCTTTACCGCGTAGGGTCAAAAAACTCCGACGCCAGAAAAGCTCTTTGACAATCAGTCGTTAGTGAGAGAAATGGGTCACGATTTCGGCAGAACGTGGTTGAGACGATTCGACCACAGGCGAGTCAACCGGTGTGTGTTTCAACTGAGCGAGTATCTCCACCGCAGAATGGCCTCAGTTGGTGCAGTTCAGAATCAATTCAAGCCGCTCGCCGATGGCAGTACTTCAGCATTCCACCAAGCCGTTCACAGCATGGGATTCTGCCCACGACAGAACCCCCATGGGGATCAGGCTCAATGAGTTCGTTGCCGAGTCCCCGATGATTGCGCTCGGTGTGGTAGTGCTCGACGTACTCCTCCACGGCCTTCTCAAGTGACTTTCGTC
>CAZITS010000997.1:0-2626 GCA_964542185.1 uncultured Pirellulaceae bacterium | reverse complement strand
AGGCCGCCAACCCTGACATCGACAATTTGTCAGACGGACCTCCGGAGAACATGCTCGGCAATTCGTTTCTTTTTCCCTCTGGTTTTACATCTCTACACTTACCGACAAACATCATGGACTTACACGAATTAACTCGCAGACTGCACACCAAAAACGACTCCAAGATTGTCATGCTCGTCGCCGACGGCTTAGGAGGTTTGCCTGTTGTCCCTGGTGAAGGAACGGAACTGGAAACAGCAAATACACCGCACCTCGACGCTCTCGCAGTGCGCGGCGTACAGGGTGGCAGCATTCCCGTCGCACCAGGTATCAGTCCAGGCAGTGGGCCTGGCCATCTCGGTTTATTCGGCTACGACCCACTGAAATATCTGATCGGACGTGGCGCCCTGGAAGCGACCGGAATTGGCTTTGAACTTCAGCCTGGAGATGTCGCCATTCGCTGCAATTTTTGCACGCTCGACGGCGACGGAAATATCGCCGATCGACGGGCTGGCAGAATCGCGACTGACCAGAGCGTACCCCTGGTCCACCGACTACGTCAGATTTCCATCGCCGGCCTGGAAATTTTTGTCGAACCGGTCAAGGAGCATCGTTTCGTGGTCGTGTTCCGGGGACCCGATCTCGGTGGTGACGTCCATGACACTGATCCTCAAGAGACCGGCGTACCGCCACTCGATCCCCAAGCGTTCGATCCCAACGACGCCGCCAGCTGCCGCACCGCCGAATTAGCCAGTGAATTCCTGCGTCAGGCACGGCAACTTTTGTCCGCAGAACCCCAGGCAAATTTTCACACAATGCGTGGATTCGCTGCGAAACCCAATCTTCCTTCCTACGACGAAGTCTATGGACTGAGAGCCGCCGCAATCGCGGTTTATCCCATGTACAAAGGGCTGGCCAGGCTGGTAGGGATGGAAATCGTGGGACAAGCGCAATCGCTGGACGAGCAAATCACCGCACTGCAAGAGTCCTGGGACGATTTCGATTTCTTTTTCGTGCACTTCAAATACACCGACAGCACAGGTGAAGACGGTGATTTCAACGCCAAGGTGGATCGAATCGAGGAACTGGATGCCAGCATTCCCAAAATTATGGCACTCAATCCAACTGTCATGATTGTGACTGGCGACCACAGCACGCCCTGCTTCTTGCGTGCCCACAGCTGGCACCCGGTACCTACCCTGCTCGCATCGGACTGCTGCCGTCCCGACCAGGCCCAAGCGTTCAACGAAACTACGTGTATTGGCGGAGGGCTTGGCCAGTTCGAAGCGCGGCATTTAATGACCCTCGCGCTCGCGAACGCCGACCGACTGGGAAAATACGGCGCCTGAAATCATATCAAGAACGACATTTCCATTGGGCCGCTCGATTTGACAGCGCAGCAAAATGGCCTGCGCGGCAACCAGAGCCGCGCAGGCCAAATAACGTCTGTCTCGGCAACGGAAAAGTCGCCAGTGGGAAGGCTTAATTCCCCTTCTTCTTGCCTCGGCCACCGCCGCCGCCACCAAAGCCCCGTCGCGGCAACTCAAACTTTTTGCCGTGCATGGCCGTGAACTGTTTTTTCTGGGGAGCGGTCAAGACTGCCATGGTCTGCTTTTCAGCATCCGCACGCATCTTCTCCATTTTGGGACGCAGCTTGGCGAAATCAGCGCGGCCACCAGAAAACATCTTTCGCATTTCCTGGGTCATCGTGTCCGCAATCCCTTTGATCTTTTTACTTTGAGCCGCAGTCAGCTTTAGCTTTTTGGCAACATCGACGTCCTGCAAAGCGGCTGAACCAATTTGCTGAATATGGATCTCCATCAGGCGATCGTATTGATCGGGAGCCAGCATTTCAGCCAATTTGGCTTTAACGGCCTTACCGCGTTTGGCGTTGTTGTCCGCCATCTTTTTCATGAAGGCGTCACGCTCCGCGTCCGTCGCCTCTTGAAAATTAATTCTGGGAAGTGTGAACTGCTTTTGCATCTCAGCTGCGATCGCATCGCCCTCGTCGATTTGGACGTCGAGCAAATCCAATTCGATCTGCACTTTCTCGATTTGCAACAGCCCCAGCAGAGGATCACTACCAAAACCACCGCGCCGCTGGGCCTGAGCAGCCGGGGCGGCTACCAATACCACCGCGGCGATCGCCAGGAAGGCAAACTGCATTCTGCGTACCATCATTCATACTCCTTGGAATAACAAAATCGAAAAATCACTGCCCAGAGGGGCGATGGCCAAAAGGTCGTTTTCGCCGTTGATCGTGACTAGCGATTGCCTCCGCCAAAATTCTTGAACTGCTCAATCATCGCGTCCGCTTCCTTTTCGTCAACCGCGTTGTCACTATTACTGTCCACATTGCTCCACCAGAAATCGATCCCCCGTTTCAACTCCGCGGGCAATTCCTCCTTGGAGACTTTTTCGTTCTTGTCCTTGTCAAACAGGGCAACAAACGCCTTGCCTGTTTCCGGCAAAGTAAAACCGCCTCCGCCTTTCTTGGCACCCGCTGCGCCATCCTCAGCTGGCGCGGGACGATTGCCGCCACCGCCCGTTGAAGACAACTCGCCCTCTTCGATAAAGCCATCGCCGTTCTTATCAAGGCGGTCAAAAAATCGCTTGATATTATCCGGTGCCTCATCCTTGCTGATCT
>CAZITS010000996.1:0-2627 GCA_964542185.1 uncultured Pirellulaceae bacterium | reverse complement strand
GCGGCAGCAGCTGACAGATGGATTTGAGACCTTCTTGCAGCAAGTCAGTCAGGGCGCCACGGAATTGAACGTCTTGCACTGGGTTGCCGATACATTTACCAAGATGGGCGAGGCGCTCGACGCGGGGAATGCACAATCCAACAGCGCGACGCGCTACTTTACTTTGGCGATTGGAACTTACGAACGGATCCTGACAGGTAGTGGCAAGAACGACTTCGAATTAACACCCGCAATTCGGGACAGCTTTGCGCTGCAGTTGGCGAAATGTTACCGCCGTGTGCGGAAATTCACCGCGAGCATGGGACAATTGGAGTCGATTCTCAAGGAACGCAATTCGCTGGTTAATGTGCAGTTGGAGGCGGCGCGAACCTACCAGTTGTGGGCCAGGTTTCCCAAGAAGGAAACGCTCTATTTACGCGCTTTGACAGGTGGCCGACCTGTGGGTGGCAAGAATACGGTGTGGGGATTTCAGCGAATCGGCAAGGTGACCTACCGGCATCCCAATTTGCGGACTGCTTTTCTGGAATCACGGTATCGCATGTCTGAGTGTCTGTATGAATGGGCGGTCGCGTTGGGCAAGCAGGGCAAGAAAGATCTCAAGGAAAAACGCCTCGCCAGTGCCAGCAAGGCGCTGCTGGCGACGGTTGAATCTTTTGCGTTGGATGAGACGTGGCGACCGCAATACGATGGCTTGCTGCGAAAGATCCAACGCGCCTCTGGTAAACCCGTCGTTGGCCTTCCGAAAGACCGTCAGAAAACGCGGCAGGCGCAGGCGAGGCCACGGCAAACCGTTCAAACGGCGTCGCAGTAATTGGAGAATTGCTACCGTTGACGAGGCCGTAAAGGCTTGCCAGCAGTGGCCGAATGAGAAGGAGTCCGAAGATGGTCCGCATGTCAATTGGTTCGCTGCCAGGCAACACAAAAGAGAAAGCATCGCTGGGCAGGCTTACTGATACTACTTCCGGAAAATTCCGCCGTGTTTTCTCTCGGTGCTTTGTATGCTGCAGTTTGCTGCTGTTGACCGCGACCACCTGGTTGTCGGCACAGGTCCAGGACCAGGTGTTTGAGAGTGGGACGCCGACGCGGTGCAGCATTCTTTCCGTGAGCCGGGATAGCTTACGGGTTAGCGATAAGGGGCAGCAGCGTGAAATTCCTGTGAACACCATTCGCAAGGTCGTGTTTGGAAATGAGCCCAACGAACTGAAGACCGCCCGGGATCGAATTCGGAATGGTCGCTACGAAGATGCGCTGGCTTTACTGAAGAAGCTCGATCCGGCGAGTGTCAAACGCGACCTGGTGAAACGCGATGTGGCGTACCTGAAAGCACTCGTTCCGGCTCGTTTGGCGATGTCGACGAGCGGTGACAAGAAAAGGGCGCACGATGCGTTGCTGGGATTTATCAAAAGCAATCCCCAGACCCACCACTATTATGAAGCCGCCCAGGTTCTTGGCGACCTCTCGATGTCCCAGGAAAACTATGAGGCTGCGGCTCGCTATTACGCGGCCATTGCCAACGCGCCGTGGGAAGATTATCAGATGCGTGCTCTGGTGCTCCAGGCTCGCGCACAACTAGCGCAGGGCAGCTTTGATGCCGCGCTGGCGAGTTTTGAAAAAGTCGGCAGCTCCGCCGGCAATACACCGGTTGCCTTGGATCAGAAACTCGAGGCTGCGATTGGCAAGGCGGTTTGCCTGGCAGAAAAGGGGCAGGCCGCCGCAGGTCTGCAAATTGTCCAGCAGGTGATCAGCGAGAATGATTACGGCCAGAAACCCGCAGTATTTGCCAGGGCCTATAACGCGTTGGGGCGCTGTCATTTGGCATCCAAGAACCCCAAAGAGGCCCTGTTGGCGTTTTTGCACGTGCATTTGCTGCCCAAGTTGCGGTCGGCAGACGCGGACGCGCACGCTGAGGCTTTGTACCATTTAGGCAAGTTGTGGTCGCAGGTGAATCAGCCAGACCGCGCTGTCAAAGCGACCAGCCTCTTGAAAACCCGTTACGCTGGGAGCGTCTGGGCCAGCAAGAAGGGGTAGCCGGCGGCTGGCCGCACTGGTGCGTGCAGCGCGAGGTTCCCCAGTATGAGGTTTCCTGGTGCTCTACCGAATTTAACCGCTGTGTATACAATAAATGGGAGACTCTCAGAGAGGCATTGACTACGTTGGCTGTCAGGCGTTGAGCAGGCGTGGTTACGATTGTCCTGGTGGGAGTGTTTTACGATCTGATTGGGTCGCCAGAAGCTCGGGAGATATTCATGCGACGATTCGTTCCGTTTCAGCTGTCCGTGTTGACTCTGAGTGTTCTGATTCTGTTTGCGGGCGTGACTGCCACGATCTTACCTCCGGCCGTGGTCGCCCAGGACGATTTGGAGGCAGATCCTGAGCAGGACCCTGTCGGCGAGCCGGAAGCTCCAGCGCCAGATCCGGACGAAGGGGCCGAAGCGCCGCAGGAAGGACCGACCCCAGACGAACCCCCAAGCTATCTTGGGTGGGTTTTTACTGCGCTCGGATGGGGTTACACGTTCATTTTTCTGGCGTTGTCCTTCACGCTGGTGGCGCTGATTGTGATGGATTTCCTCAGCGCACGCCGCGATAACGGCTGCCCGGTTGCCCGGCTCGAGGCGTTTGAGCAGATG
>CAZITS010000995.1:0-2627 GCA_964542185.1 uncultured Pirellulaceae bacterium | reverse complement strand
GTTCACGGATTGCATCCGCGTTGTAGTAATAGTCCCGTGAATGTGAAAAAAAGAAGACGTACTCATGCTCCGTCGTGGGACGCGTTTTCACAGAAGAAGGCATGGCATTCGGCTTTTTCCAAATGACATCGCTACGTAAGATCCAACCATCTTCTTTCATTGCCAGCGCGACGCGCCACGGCATCCCCAACAACTCCCCTCGATGGTACTTGTCCCCCAATACGACCCACGCCGTCCCAGTCGGCTTCAACACGCGACGGCATTCCCGAAAGACATGTACCAAACGTCGCACGTATTCGTCCGGCGTTGGCTCTGAACCCAGTTGAGTCGCTTCCTGATAATCTCGCTGTCGAAAATAAGGTGGACTCGTGACAATCCCGTCGGCCACATTTGATGGCAATTTAGTAGCAACCTCAGCTGCATCTCCGCAATGAATCTGGTCGAGCGTTTCAAATGCCGGTTCCATCCTCAGGTCCCCTATTCACTCGATGACTGCGCGTGGGTTATGCCACAAGGCACTAGCATCGTCAATGATGTCCACTCATCTCGATTCCGTGGACAGACTGCACGATGGATCAAGACTTGCCTTTCTAACTAGAGACGCTTGTCCTAGAATACGACCACAAATAGTGAAAGAATCACTGCTTGCCAGAAAACGCCGTGCTGCGCTGTAGCCCACGCGGAAAGCACCCGGCGCCTACGGCACGACACGCGACCATCAGCAACATGCCCGGCACCCAATACCGCAACGCGCCCTGCTGTAATCTTACGGCGACACCAACGGCCATTCAAACATCAGACAGATCCAGCAACATCGGCGCTTCCCCGCAGAGCCTGGCCATTTCGTTTCCCAGGTTCACCTTTTCGAAAGCGACCACCTATGCGACGGTTTGATCGTAAGCTGACAGTCGTCGTCTTGATATGTTGTGGCGGCGCATTACTCTGCGGTGGACTTATACTTTTCGACGAGACTACCACTGCGCATAGCCGCCGTCCGACGCTTACAGATATACCCATCAACGGGCAACGCGCATTTGGCTACCTGAAGACGATATGCAATTTTGGCCGGCGGCCGAGCGGATCTGCTGGAATGCGCAAACAGCAGGCATTTCTCATCAGGCATTTCAAGAAACTCGGCGCGAAGATCGAGCAACGGAAGTGGACAATCCGGCATCCTGAAAATGGAGAACCGGTAGATCTAGTGAACTTGATCGTGCAATGGCACCCCAAACGTCAGCAGCGTATTTTGTTGTGTGCGCACTACGACACACGCCCTTTCCCAGACCAGGATCCGGTCAATCCCCGAGGAGTTTTTATCGGCGCAAATGATGGTGCGAGCGGGGTTGCCGTGCTCTGCGAGTTGGGCAATCACCTCGCGACTCTCGATACCCAATATGGTGTCGACTTCGTATTTTTTGACGCCGAGGAGTTTATTTTCCCCCAGGACCGCGGCGAGTACTTTGTCGGTTCGATCCAATTTGCCAAGGAATACCGTGTTCAGCCCCGCAGCCATCGCTATGCTTGCGCCGTATTGCTCGATATGGTTGGCGACCGGGATCTGCAAATATACAAGGAGAAAAATAGTTGGACCTGGAATGACTCACGTCCTCTCGTACAAGACATCTGGAACACAGCAAGGCGTCTTCAAATTCGCGACTTCCGCCAGAGAGTTGGACACGAAATACGTGATGACCATCTCCCCTTGCATAATATTGCCGGAATCCCCGCCTGCGACATTATCGACTTCGACTACCCGCGTCGCGGCAAAAACTACTGGCACACGTCTGCAGACACCCCCGACAAATGTTCTCCACTCTCCCTCGCAAAAGTGGGATGGGTGGTGCTTGAATGGTTACGTAATATCAATCCGAACCTGCTCTTGAAAGAATGAAGGTGGCTTGTGGACACAGTCAGCTTCTGGACGATGGCGGGATTCGGGATCCTATTGATCGCCCTTTCCGTCTTATTGACATGGACCACTGAAAATTCCTGGCGAAAAGACAAACAACGGGAACTGAGCGACACAGACTGGAGCTACCTTAACACCCGCCGGCGGCGACGGCTGCAAACAAATATCATGATCAGTCTGGTTGGCGTGGCGATCATCGTTGGCATCTGGATTGTTGAGCCATTGTGGTTTGGCATCTACTGGTGCTGTGTCGTTTTGCTCGTCATGTGGATCATCGTATTGGCGGGTGTCGATTTTCTCGCAACAAGAACGTACTATCGTCAATTACGCGACCAGGTCTCCGTCGAGCGGCAACGACTCGAACAGGAATTACACCGACTCCAAAGATCTCAACACAACGGCAACGGAACCCCTCAAGAACGACATGGCTGATAAAACGACACACACCATCGCGATCTATCCTGGCGACGGCATTGGCCCAGAAGTAACTGCTCAGGCAGTGCGTGTTCTGGACTCGCTTGAAACCGCAGCGAATTTTCGTTTAGAGAAAACAACATTCGAGTGGGGCCTGAAATACTGGGAACAGCACGGAACGGTCGTCCCCGAAGACTTCATCGATCTCTTGCGTCCCTTTGATGCAATCCTCTTGGGTGCCGTCGGTTGGCCTGAAAAAGTCCCGGATCATGTCACCCTGGCCCCGCTCGTAAAAATCCGCCAA
>CAZITS010000994.1:0-2632 GCA_964542185.1 uncultured Pirellulaceae bacterium | reverse complement strand
AAGCCACTGAATTGCAGACCGCGGTTCTGGAGGATTAACCGGTCCCTGCCCTCCCGGCGGCAAACAAAGAAGATCGAATTCTACCGTGTCCCTGCTGCCAGACTGTACCGGCTGCTGTCAGCGCGCTTCCGGAAAATCGAGAAACAAGTCACCGCGTTGCCGGTACATCTCTCGCAATGGCACCAGATCTCCCCCATTGTCGCGCCCATCGAGCCCCACTCCGTAGAGCAGGTAATTGTCACCGAGTCGCCGGTAGACCAGGGACCGGCCGCTGCAAGGATCTGTCGGCATTCTGGCAAGCAAGTCGGGAACCAACTGTCGCAAATCCTCAGGGTATGCCTGTTTTTCCAACGCAAATGCGCGCAGCGCTAAATCCACAATCAAAAGTCGAAACAGCGAATCGTTCCAGCGTGCCACTTCGAGGGGAATGGACCAGCGGCGAATCCCAGCCAATTGCGACGCTATCGCCTGGTAGCGACCGCGCCATCCGTCTACCTGTTGCCGCCACAGGCCATTTCTGACAATCGCTTCCTCGAAAGATTCCCGCTGGGAGTCAACCGTCAGCAGCCGCTCGACCAGCATGCGGCAACGTTTCGCATCGAGCCGCCCGCGACAGCTCCGGAACCGATCGATCCCAATCCGCTCCATGGCGCGTCCATAGTACCAGTCAGACGTCAGCCCCCCACGCGCTGCCCGGTACCCCAGCAGGATACAATCCAGTGCGTGCTGGGCAGCCAGATCCGGATCCCCATCCTCCAGGGCGAGTTCCGCTTCGACATCGAATGCCAGTGCCAGCAGGGTAAATCGAGACAGTTGTGCATGCCGTGCGTACTTTGACTCTCGGGAGTACCCTACAGGGATCTGAAACGGTCGCCGCAAGGCAACACGGGCCTTTCCCAGCTGCGGTCCCAACCGGCTGGCAAACGCCCGCAGCTCGGCTTTCGTAGCGGTCTCGACCTGCGGAATATTGTCAGTCCGAAAGTCGACCGTCAATTCGCCCAATTCCTGATAGGCATTGTCTGCCAGGGTTGGGGCAGCCACCGTCGCTGGCGGTGTTACCATTCTCCAATACACATTGATGGTCAACGTACACGACAGGAGAAACACGGTCGCGCAGAACAGTCTCGGCAGGCGGTGCCAACGCATGGCCCTCTGACCTTGGGTGTCAAGCCAACCGCACCGACAGCCAACCAGCAGGCACAACATCAGAGCCACCAGTACGCTAAAGTAACCTAGCGTGGGAAACAGCACTCTGCCGCGGGCCATGTCCCAGGGATCGGCAACCGCCCAGACGAAAGCACTTACTGCCGCCACCGCCAAGGTCGCGGCCAGCCAAAGAAACCGCCTGGTCTCTCCGGGCTGCAAACGTCGCAGTGCACATCCAGTAACCGCAGTAGCCGCCAAAGCAGCAGCGCCGCTGGCCAGCACTGTCCGCGCCCAAGACACATGCGTTTGCTGCCGTAAAATTGACGCAATTACCGCAAAGACACCACCGCACAAAGCGGTAAACCAAAACAAGTCGACAACTCGAAAACGGGCCAGACCCCATGGCCGAGGGGCCCACTCGACTGGCAAGAATGCGCCGCCCCACCAGCCAGCCAGACGTTCCCCACCGTTGACCAGAATCACCAGCCATAGTGAAAACGCAATACAAAACACGACAACTTCGCCGGCACCGGTGGCAGCAAACAGAAGGAGCAGCGCGAGCCAGCCGCTCGCGCGCAGCGGCCACTTGCGTCGGCTCCCGAGCGACCACAACACCGTCAAGACCAGCGCTGTAAAACCGCTCGCCCCGACGGTCATGTGAATCAACATCAAGACGATGCTGGCGTAGGTCGAAAGAGACTCACCGGTGGCCATCAACACCCGCTTCGAGAAACACGCCCGCTCCTGCGACCTGCGATATCAACGAGGCCGCCAGAAGCGAACTACCTGCTTTCAACGGCTCTCCGCACCACCGCCGATGCAGTAGAGATAATCACTGGTTCGAACGTACATACGATTGCCAGTGAACACCGGTGTGGCAATAAAATATTCCAACTCGTTACGAGCCAACTCTTGAAATTCTCGCCCTGCCGCCAATACGACCGTCACTCCATCACGACTGGAGATATAAACGCAGTCACCGGCGACACAGAGACTGGCCCAGACCGGCTCGCTGCCGAGCTTCAAACGCCGCGCATAGACCTGGGCACCCGTCCGCGCGTCGAGGACCGTCAACACATGCTGCGTAGAGACCGTGTAGATCAGCCCATCGTATACGACAGGCGAAGCATAAAACCGTGATCCTTTTGGCTTAGCCGTCCAACGTTCCTTAAGTTCTAGTCGATCTAGAGCGCGCTCCGGCAACGCATACGCAATGGCATTGATCCCAACATAGTAGGCCGTATCACCCACCACGACCGGTGAAGCGTCCGCCAACGGTGGCACACGTGCCATGATCCGTCCATCGCGTGCCCGCAACCACCGTCCGTTGGCCAGCAGCACCGCCGCATCCCCCCCCAGTCGCGTCTGCACTCCGGATCCCCAGGACTGGCCGTACTTGGCACGCCATACGATTTCTCCCGTAGCCGCATCCAACGCCGTCGTCGCGTCGGCGATGAAGAGAGGCATCGCCGCCTGCTTCACCGTC
>CAZITS010000993.1:0-2633 GCA_964542185.1 uncultured Pirellulaceae bacterium | reverse complement strand
AGCCGCTGCCGCCCAGGAAACTGCGCACGAAAAGGTCTTCTTGCTGGACTGAATGATACGTGCCTTGGATCAAGAATGGTGGCCCACTACCGGCAGTCACTGCGAGACTCTTGGTGTTCACGAGTCTCGGCGAAGCTGGTTTTTGCTGTTTGCTGAATTCCCAGACCAGGTGATCTGACTGCAGCCCACCGTCGAGATGGCAGACACCACACGACAACCAGCGATTGGGGGTCATACGAGGGTCACGGCTGTTGTGGAAAATACGGGCTCCCATAATGCGTTGGGAGGACCAGGTTTCGTTATGTTTCAAGACCTTTGATTGAATACGTGGGCGTCTGACATCGGACAGGTCGAGATGTGCGATTTGGCGATCCCAGCGAGCGTTTATGAAACCATGTTGCCCATCCGCTGTAATCGCAATGCCGTCTGGACCGTGAGGAAGTTCCAGCAACGCTCGTTCTGCAACCAGGCCGCGTTCGTTGTAACGAATCACTTTCAGGTCATGTGATGCAAAGTAGATGTCGATGAAGTGTTTCCCATCGGGTAGAAATGCCACCGCGGTGGGCACTGCGACTGCTTGTCCTGAGAAACTAGACACAATGCGAGCGTCTGGAAGCTCGCTGCCATTGTCGAGGTCCAGGATTGCGACGGCAGCCTGGACGGTTGTTTTATGGCTTAGCGGCCGGCCACTTTGTGTGGGGCCACGTTTGTGATTGGCGTGCATGCCGGCAACCAAAGCTCGCGGGAATTGTGGATGTATATCCAGGCTGGCCACGGCGGTGAAAATGCCACCGCGTCCGCCGCCGACATCCGGATCTTCGACGAGCGGGATCGTTCTGCGGATCGCTTCCCGTCGCAGGTCAATTTCGGTGATCAGCCCGCGCCCTTGGATGCCTAGATAGTGGCTGACCCAGAGACTTTGGCCGTCCCCAGAACGGGCCAGTGCGAATGGGCGTGCGGCCAGCGGAATACGGTTGCGGACACGCGCTTGTTGGAGATCGATGATTGCGAGTGCGCCTGGAGCGTACTTGTCGTCGAAGTAATCTCCGGAAAATTGCGTTACATAGGCCTCCGCACCAGTGGCAGAAAGGACGATTCCCACGGGTTGTCCACCGACCGGAATGCGGCGAACACAGCGGGACAATTGCAGGTCGATGATACACAGGGTCTGAGCCCGCTGGGCGGTTACGTAGGCCCACTTGCCGTCGCCGGAGAAAGCGATGTTGCGCGGTTCCTTGTCGACCTGGATCTGCGTGACTGGCTGTTTGGTTTGCCACTGCCACAGACTGATCGTATCAGCGTCCTGGTTGACTGTGCAGACGAGGCGTTCATCCGGTGACAGCACAATCGTCGAATTTCGGTGGAGGGGTACTGTCATCAGGCAGTACGCGCTCAACAGGCAGAGGCCAGTGTGCATACGGGTTGGTCTACTCAGAGCAGGGCGTTAACAATGAAGATCAACACACCTGAGATTCTTACCGGTAGCGACATTCGATTCAAATGCGTTGATGGCATTTCGCATTTTATCGTGGCATGCAGCGTAGGTGCCGCAGTACGCGAGCGAGGCGTGGGCAAACCCATCAACGCGCCAGTGAAGGCGAGCTGATGAGTACTGAGGTGAGCACCTAAGGAGTGGCCTCATCCGGTAATGCCGGAGTTGGTTCCATACGTGGGCTGGAGTCGGGCTGTGCGCCGGCGGGATCGAGCACGGAGCCGACCCTCCCGTTGGTGCGGTCGGTTCTCTGCCACCGACCTCCGTATGCGGCGTACTCATAATCACCGGGACTGGCGCAAATCGCACACCCGCTCGTTACAAGCAGGCCGACGATGAGGAGTGTGGTCGTGATGCGAGTCATGGGCACCGCTCTTGTTGCACGTTCGGACTTCCAGCGACCTTGTCGTCTTTGTCCCCCTGGAATCTTGAGGAAAAAAACGGCGTTTCGCGAAGGTATTCTTGATTGCTGGTTGTGGCGACGACGTAATGGCCTGCTGGCTGGAATCGGGCACAGGTCGACTCGGGGCCACTGGTGCCCTGTCTGGAAGGGAGGCAGTCCTGTCACCTTGAGGAAGCCGGGTGTGTGGCCAGACGCAAACTTGGGTCGGCGGGAGCATGGTGGTACCACAGGCCTGCGTCGTGATCCCGTGTTTGACGTACAATGAATAACACCAACGTAACGGACACGGGTTCAGACGGTGGGCGAGCGGATGGCGGAGATTCCTGAATGGTGTTTTGTGGAAACGAGTAACCGGGGACAGGCTTGATGAAAATTCGCGCCATTCCGAACCTGTACCGTAATATGAAGCGGTGGCACAAGATGGTTGCGGTACTAAGTCGCTATGGCCTGGCGGACTGGTTGAGCAGCTTGAATGTCGATTTTGTCAAAGATCAGATCAAAGACCGGGATGGCGAGGCATTGTCACGTCATTCGCGTGAAACACGCATTCGCTTGGCTCTTACGGACCTGGGGCCGACATTCATCAAAATGGGGCAGTTGCTGAGCACGCGGCCTGACCTTGTTGGGCGGGCCTTGGCGGATGAGCTTAAACAACTTCAAACCAATGTTCCTGCCGATCCGCCAGATGTCGTCCGCGAGACGTTGACTACTGAACTGGGGCAGCCCATCGAAGAGTTG
>CAZITS010000992.1:0-2634 GCA_964542185.1 uncultured Pirellulaceae bacterium | reverse complement strand
CCGGAGACTGAAAGCCGCGATGCGCATGGCCTGACTCGAGCGAATTCAATCGGGCGGCGCGGTCGAGTTCAGTCGTCTGGCGATCGCTGACGTCCTTTTGCTCCACGAGCCTGGCGCGCCATTGGGGCAGTTTCAACTGACCGCGCAACGCGATGCGCCGCAAAACATCGTTGCGGTAGCCGGCTACAGTGAATGTGCCATGTGGTAGATCGGCGCAGACGGCATCTACACAGACCGTGGCGGCTAGGGGCAGTCATGGGCGTTCAGCGGCCGGTGCCAGCAACTGATGGAAACGACGATTCGTGACTTGCTCAGGGAATAACCTGGTTGCGCTCACTTGGTTGGCGCTGATTCACGGAGATAGACCATCAACTGATTTAGCCGTTCCTGCTCTGTTTCTTTCCGACCATCGGATTTGAGCAATGCCTTGAACAGCGAGTGGGCCTGAGTCTTCATGAAATATCGGTCCCCCGAAGGCAATTCTTGGAGACGGGATGTGATCTCACTAAAACAACCGCGCGGATCGCTGATCCGGTTGTCCGCCAGCATTCGGTCCGCCGCACCTGGCCCAAAGTGCTGGTCGACCCAGTGCTTCTCGATGTCCGTAAAGCGATTGTCTATCGCCGCTACGTAGGCGCAACACAGTTCCAAGACTTCGTACAGCGCGTCACTGTGGATCGAGAGACTGCCTCGTGCTGGGTCCCGTTCTCGGCGTTCAAACGAATTGACTAGTGATTTGCCGGTAATTTCCTGCAATCGATCGAGAAAGGCGCGGGCAGAGCGCTCGTGCGAAATGTGGGCGACTGTGATCTGCTCACTATGCCAAGAGCGTCCCCGTTCCAGCACCAGCGAAATCTTGTACGCGGTAGCGCTTTGCCTGGTGTGAGTTTGTCCGTATTGGTCTGTTGTCGTGCGCTCATTGACCGCGCTGAAGTAGTCCAGTCGCTTGATTCGATCAAACGCGACGACTCTTTCTGATTGAAAGAACCACAGGTAACGTGTCTTTATGGAGACGTGTTGCGACTGGCTGTCGATGACCACCTGCCTGACATACAAGAACAGAAAGAGCAGTCGGAACAACCATGGGGTCCCAGCTGTCAGACAACCATTACGTTCTCCGATGGCGGACATCTGTGTACCTATGTTAAAGCGAATGCTGGTTAAGGTGTTAAAGCGAATGCTGGTTAAGGTGTTAAAGCGAATGCTGGTTAAGGCGACTGCCGCCTGCGGCGATTGTTCCCTCGGAAAAGTCCCTCACCCCCGCAACGGATTACTCCTCGCGTCACCAGCAGACGTTTCTTGTACAGCTCCTGTGGTGGGTGTGTCCAACTGCCACCAATATAGCGGTTGGTGCGGTGGCGGCTGCAATCGTCCAATGGGGGATTGACTCTTGGTGGCAAAAAACATGAGATGAGATGCTCGTAGACGCCACACCATCGGGTTTCATTACGAGGAAGACGTCATGAGTCGGCATTCAATGGGTTGCTTGCTCGTCCTGGGCTTTATTTGTGGTTCACCGTCGCACGCCGCAGGCGCCGAACACCTCGTGGACGTTGGCTCGCCCACCTCCGTCATTTCTCTTGACGGGGACGACTGGCTGCTGGCTACCGATCCCGACAACGTGGGCCGCGAACAGCAGTGGTGGAACGCGCCTCGTGCGGCTGCCAAGACGACCAAAGTTCCCTGGATCATTCAGGATGCCTTTCCGGAGTATCACGGCGTCGCCTGGTACTGGCGCGACTTTGTCATGCCCGAAAACACGCGCGCCGGAGGACGCTATCTGCTGCGTTTCTGGGCCGTGGACTACAAGGCGGAAGTCTGGCTCAACGATGTGCGCATCGGAGCGCACGAAGGCGCAGAATCACCCTTCGTGTTCGATGTGACTCATGCGGCGAAACCGAACACATCGAACCGTCTGGCCGTGCGTGTTCTTAACCCCAAGCAAGAAGGTCGCATCGATGGCCTGGTGCTGAAGGAAATTCCGCATCGCAATAAGGGGATCCCCTTCAGCTACGGTGGCATCGGCAACAAGGGTGGAATCTGGGACTCGGTCGAGTTGATGCTGGTTCCGGAGACGCGCGTCGAGGATGTTTTCGTGCGGCCGAACTGGAAGACTGGCGAGATTCATGTGCAGGCCAATCTGCACAACGCCTCCGAGCGCGCGAGCGGTGCTCTGGTCGAGTTCACAGTCGCACCCGCCGCCAGCGGCCGGACCTTATCTGCGATCTCCATGACACAGACATGCATGCCGGGTGATACGCTCGTCGAAGGCACGCTGCATGTCGAGAACCCGCGTCTGTGGGAATTGAACGATCCCTTTTTGTACCGCGTGACCTGCCGTGTTACGACCGCGGAATCCAGTTCCCGGGACGAGCATTCGGTGCGATGTGGTTTTCGTGACTTCCGCTTCGAGAACGGGTGGTTCCGATTGAATGGTAAACGGATCTTTCTGCGCGGGGGAATTACGACGAATGCCACTCCGGTCGGACTCGAGGTGGCGTATGACCACGACCTCCTGCGGCGCGACCTGATCAATGCGAAGGCGATGCGTCTCAACATGATTCGTTGTCTCGGCGGGGTCCCCAAACGCTACCAGCTCGATCTGGCGGACGAGATCGGTATCTTGTACTACAC
>CAZITS010000991.1:0-2641 GCA_964542185.1 uncultured Pirellulaceae bacterium | reverse complement strand
CGACTCGCTGTGTACCGATAACCGTGTGCGTCAAAGTCCCAGTTAAAGTGCACTGCCGACTGTTTTGCCACTGCGACTAGCCCTTGCCGTGGGCGAGTCCCTGCCCCCCCAACAGAACCCGTCAGTTCGTCACGCGTTCAGGCAAAAACGGCGCTGCGAAGCAATCCCGTGGATACCATTTAGAGCCGGCAGCAGGCTACAGCAATTGCCGGGCACGCTGCATTCGCACCAGGCAGCTATCGCGCCCTAATATCTCCAGGGTTTCGAACATCCCCAGCCCAACGGGTTTACCGGTAACGGCAACCCTTAAAGCATGTATGATTTGACCAATCTTGATTTCATGTTCTGCAACAAAGTCATGCAGCAACTTATCTAACGTCGGCGCATCAAACGGCTCGACCACTGCCAACTGTGCTTCTAATGCACTCAATAGCCGCGCTGCTTCGGTGGGCTTGCGGAGCCTCTTCTCCAAAGCTTTCTCGTCGTAACAGAGTGCGTCGTCCTGCACAAAGAACTCAGGATAATCCAGGATGTCACCCGCTACCTTAATGCGGTCACCGGCCGCAGCGAGTACACGAGACAACAGGTCGGCCGTGCTACAAGGGGGAGGACGAGACACCCAGCCTGCCCCTTGCAAATAAGGCAACACTAACGCCACTTTTTGCTTTTCAGGAACTCCTCGCATTTCACGATCTTGAAATGCGGCCAGCTTCTGTGGATCAAAACTCGCGGGAGACTTATTGACACGCGCCAACGAGAATGCCTCAATCATCGCCTCGCGAGAAAATACTTCCGTCTTGTCATCCAAAGACCATCCAAGCAATAAAAGATAATTCAATACCGCGGTGGGAAGATAACCGACCTCCTGGTAAAAATCGACGAGAACTGGATTGAATGTCTCCGGATCGCGTTCCCGCCCCAGCCGCTGCAAAACAGCATCGCCATGCTCAAACAACTGCTTGAATTCGCGATTTTTCAGGTACTTGTCTAATTTTCGCTTGCTGAGCTTTGCGGTCCCACCAGGCTCTGCCACATAGGGCAAGTGGGCAAATTCCGGCAGAGCATACCCGAGCCCACGGGCGATAAATATTTGCCGAGGCGTATTGGATAAATGTTCTACAGCACGAATCACGTGTGTAATCTTGAATTCATAGTCATCAACAACACTGGCAAGGTGGTAGAGCACTGAACCATCTGCACGTTGAATCACGTGATCTTGTTCCTGTTCCCAGTCGAACCGCATCTCACCGCGGACCGCATCTTCAAACTCACAAACTCCTTCACGAAACATCTTCAAGCGCACAACACTCGTTCGCCCAGCTACCCTGAACTCCTCCGCCTGCTCCTCGGTTTCAGCTGCCCACGTGCGGCTGTACACAAACGGCTGCTGTTCGCGCTGGGCAACCTCGCGTTCCGCCTGAATCTCCTCAGGCTTGGCAAAGTCCCGGTAGGCGAGACCGGCTTGCAAGAGGCGATCGACTGCGGCCTGATAGATTGCGGACCTTTGCGACTGGAAATACGGCCCACAGGGCCCTTCACTATCTGCCCCATCCAGCGAAGGCCCTTCATCCCAATCGATCCCCAACCATTGAAACCCATCGAGAATCGGCCGTAGTGCCTGCTGAACGTTTCGCTGTTGATCCGTGTCATCAATGCGCAGCACAAATTGACCACCAGATTGGCGCGCAAACAACCAATTAAACAGGGCAGTCCTAACCCCGCCGATGTGTAAAAAACCCGTTGGACTGGGAGCAAAGCGTGTTCGTACCGTCACTTATCGGTCACCTCAAGAAATCAGAATCGACACAACCTCAACCGCGTTCCTTCCGTCCGCAGCTATGCGCAGCCACGTTTGCTTCGGACATGCTATCCACGGAGCACATATCACAATGATCAAACGAGTATACGGCAACCGCAACAGCGCCTGCCAGACAGCCTGGATCCCCTTAGTCACGAGGCCAGGCATGAGAGCACCGACCGTTAAAGATCTGGCTCAATAGCCCACTACGGCACCATCCTTACGGGCTTCTGTTCCGCCTTGCAGAACACCCTGCTCCCAATCCACGAGAATCCCCTGGTAACCCCCAAACACGCCTTTGGCGTGCTGGACTCGATGCCCTTTCTGTTCCAATTCTGACACGGCATCCTGGCCGATCCCCAGTTCTATTTGAACCGTTCCACCACCGCGAGCACGCCTGCCGGTGGGAGTGGCACTTCCGACATGACGCAATCTGGGAGCATCTCCGGCCATCTGCACATTCATGCCAAAGTCAATCATGTTAACGAGCACCTGTACGTGCCCCTGGGGTTGCATGTCACCACCCATGACGCCAAAGCAAAACCATGGCTTGTTTTCCTTGGTCACCATCGCCGGAATAATAGTATGGAAAGGTCGCTTATGCGGCTCCAGGCGATTGAGATGGCGCTCCTGTAACGCAAAAAGCGCGCCTCGGTTTTGCATCGCAAAACCTACGTTCCCCGGCGTTACCTGCGAGCCAAAGCCATAATAGATACTCTGGATCAGTGAACAGCAATTGCGGTCCTTGTCAACAACTGTCAAATAGACCGTATCTCCGCGTTCCAATTGTGGATCGCCAGCCGGAACTTGCGTGGCGGCCTGCGCCCCATCAATCCGTTCGTT
>CAZITS010000990.1:1771-2642 GCA_964542185.1 uncultured Pirellulaceae bacterium | reverse complement strand
TTTGCAGGAACCTTGCCTGATGGCCACCGAACAGAGCTCTCCACGATGTCAGCTATTACCTTTGCCGGACCAGCAGGTGGCCTTTCAGGTCGACGGTCAGGAGCGTCTGCGCTGGCATTTCGGCGGCCAGTATCCTCGGCCGTTCTTTTATCCCCTGAATGGACCGTCCGGACAGTCATTGACCCGGATGGGGCATCCGGGGGCGCCGAACCACGATCACCATCGCAGCGTCTGGTTTGCCCACGCGAAGGTATTGGGGATCAACTTCTGGGGTGATACTACCGAGGCACGCATTCGCCAGCACCGCTGGCTTGTCTATCAGGATGGGCAACAGGAAGCGGCGCTGGCCAGCGAAATCGGCTGGTACGACGGACACCAGCCCGAGCCGCTTTTGAAGCAGGTACTGGTGGCGGCGCTACAGCCCGACCAGGAGGGCCAGTACCAGCTCGAGTTGCAGTCGACGTGGACACCGACTGCGGAGACCCTGGAACTGCAGCAGACGAACTTTGGCATGTTGGCGGTCCGCGTGGCCAAGAATCTGTCCGCCTATTTTGGTGGCGGCACATTGACCAATAGTGAAGCTCAGGTGGGCGAGCCGGCGATTTTTGGTCAGCCCGCTCGCTGGGTCGATTATTCGGGTCCGGTGACGACGGCAGCGGGCCAGGTTCAGGAGGGCATTACCTATCTCGACCATCCGGAGAATCCGGGGCACCCCGCGCACTGGCATGTGCGCGAGGACGGCTGGATGGGAGCCTCGCTTTGTTTCCAGGGACCATTGGTGTTGCGCAGGAACGCGCCGCTGCGGCTGCGCTACCTGTTGGATGTGCATTCCGGTCCCGTGGCAGCCGATCGCGCCGCCATCGGCACGCAG
>CAZITS010000990.1:0-1761 GCA_964542185.1 uncultured Pirellulaceae bacterium | reverse complement strand
TGCAGGGATTTACAGAGCGGCTGCCCTGGAAGGCCTTTCAGGGTGGCCCGCGTCACCACCAGTTCACGCTGCGACGGGTCGAAAGCTAAGCCACGCCAGCGAAACGCGTCCCCCGCTCGCGGTTGGGCGTGTGTTCCGGCCAGGTGGACGCGGCGGCCGATCGCGGGTGCTACAATGATGGCCCGCGTTGGGCGCTGACCGTCGCTGGGTGCTGCCGGTCGGTAGCGAGTGGAATTTTCTGCGGACGATCGAATCTTGTGAGGAGTGTCCCATGTCTGTGCGAGCACGAGTGGCCAGTTGGGTAGGAAGTTATGGGTTAGTTGTGACCTTGCTGGCGAGCGGTTTGCTGTGGTCGAACGGGGCCTCCGCCGCCGAGCCGCCGGGCAAGGCAAAACGCTACCGGGTGATCTTCAATTGCGACGGGCACGCGGTCGCCAAAGATGCCCAGGGGGATCTCGGGCAGTGGCTTGAAAATCTGTTTGGACCGCTCGCTGAGAGTCATGTGGATGCCCTCTTTTGGTGTGACGGCGCGGGGGGCAACACGGCGAATTACGACAGCCAGGTCCTGGAACGAACGGGGGCCCGTGCCAACCTGCCGAGAACCTATATTGACCGATGGATCGCCGAAGGAAACGACCCGCCTGCCGTGGTAGTGCGGGAAGCGAAAAAACGCCAGATCGATGTGTTCTACTCACTTCGCTTCAATGACATTCACGATTCGTTCATCCCCGATGAGATGCCGACTTTCAAAGTGGAGCACCCGGAGTGGATGCTGGGCGAACAGGATTACGACGGGGTCAAGAGCTTCAAGACGTCTTTGAATTTTGCCTTTCCTGGGGTCCGCGAGTTGAAATTTCGCACGGTCGAAGAGCTTTTCCAGAAATACGACTTTGACGGACTGGAAATCGATTTTTTGCGGGGTGCGCCCTATTTTCTTCCCGGCACGGAATCCCAGAACGCGCCTTTGTTGACGCAATTGCTGACGCGGATCCGCCGCCATCTGACGCAACGCGCCGAAGAACGGGGACGGCCAATCCGCTTGGCAGTGCGTGTCGATGAAAGCCTCAAAAGCTGCCGTTTGAATGGATTTGAAGTGGCGCGGTGGATTGAGCTCGGCTTGATCGACATGCTTGCGATGGGGAGCGGGGTCATGGACATTCAAGTGGAAGAATTCAAAGCGCTGGCCGCACCGAAAGAGATTCAGGTCTATCCTTGTCTGTACGGTTGGCCCAGCCGCTACAGCCCTGTTCCTGCCGCGCTGGCCGCGGGCTTGGCGCTCAATTATCACGCTCAGGGAGCGGATGGGATCTACCTCTTCAACTGGTTTCCCCACACCAAGAATAACAGTGAGAGCACCGGTCCGTACCAGACGGGGTTGCTCAAATTACTGGGAGATCCGGCGGTACTCCAACGCCAGCAGCAACAGTTGCTGTTTGCCGCTGACCGGGGGCGGCCGCAGCGAGCGTACCAGTACAACTGGTTGCATTGTGTGTTGCCGGAGAGACTGCCGGTGGACAAGCCGCTGGAGGTGGCGTTACGGGCGTTTGCGCGGTTTCCCGCGGGCACCGAGCTCTCGTTGCAGATCGAGGTGGACGGTTTACAGTCTGAAGACATGTTAGCCGTTACCTGCAACGGGACCCCGATCACAGGTTGGCAGCGTTCCAAGGGCCGGCTGCAGGCCAAGATCGCTGCCGCGCAGCTCCGCTTTGGGGTCAATCGTGTGGGTTTGCAACTCGTCCCGTCGGCAGGTAGTGCGGCGAC
>CAZITS010000989.1:0-2650 GCA_964542185.1 uncultured Pirellulaceae bacterium | reverse complement strand
GCGTGCATCGAAGGAGGGAAAGCGACATGCCCACGCACGATGCCGGCGGCGCGATCGATGCGGTAGTAGCTGGTGCAGAAGTAACCTGCGCGCTGTCCTGCTGGCGCCTGGTTGCCGGGCAGGGTCCGCACGCGCTGGATCAGCAGGATCGCCTCATCGCCCACATCGGGTAGTGTCTGTTGCGGATCATCCGGACGGACAAAGGGTGGAATGTGCATTTGCACAATCGGTGTCCGGTCGATCAGTTGGCCATGGAAGTGTTCGTCGATCCGAATTTCTGCCAGCTGGATCGCTTGCGGATCGGCCAGACTGACGATGCGGGCGATGTGGCCGCGCACCAGAATGTCTGCGCGGCGGACTTCTTCCTGGAATTCCGAGAGGGCAGGGTGCTGCGTGCTAATCTCGGGGTAGCGGCGAGCTTTTTCTCGCCACGCTTTCGCAAACTGGAAACTCAGTCCGTCGAGCGGGTGGGGTGCGCGGCGCGGCGTTTCGGCAATGGCCAGGCTGCAGACGATTACCACCAACCCGCTGGCCAACAGCCGGCAATAGAGCGACCCATATCGTGTCACGCTCGGTCTCCGATCACACTCGTCCCCGGTCGACTTCCAGGCATCAGGGTTTGTCGCGTTGCACCAGGTCGTCAATCGCGATTTTCTGGAATACCAGGTGCGATTGGCTCCCTTCGTAGACGATCCCCACGTGTTTGTCATCGACCCGGCTGAGACTTGGATAGCCGGCACCGCGGAAGGCATCCAGCAGAATGCGATTCTGCTGGGGCCAGTGAAGTCCGTCATCAAAGCTGACTTGAATGGAGTGGTGATCACGGCCCGTTTGTGAATGCGGGTTGGCAAACAATAACACGTAATCGCCATCGTTACCCAGATCGAAGCGGTACAAGCTGCCATTGCAGTTGGGTTCGATCAGAGTTTTGCGGTTGGTGACATGGGGCGTCCAGGTTTGACCGAGATCACGGGTCACCGCGATGGTGCGGAATTTTTGTCCCGTTTCCGTGCGCATGTTCATCATGATGGAACCGTCCCCGAGTTGCACGGCCTGAGATTCGCTGGTGTCCAGAGAGGCGGGTTGACTGACGGTCCAGTGGGCACCGTGATCACGACTGATCAGGAGGTTTGAGAATTCCCGGTCCTGGGCATCTCGTCCCTGCGTTGGCATGACCAATGTCCCGTCCTTCAGTGCAATGCCTTGCTGGGGGGAAGGAACGTAGAGAATCCAGTCTTTTTTCTTCCAGGTACGAGTCATGTTCTGCGGTTTCGTCCACGTGCGCCCGTCGTCGCGGCTGCGGACCATCAGGATTTGAGCGCTCTTGCCAATCTCGAATCCAGGTTCAGAGCCGTCCTTGCCCCACTGGTGCTTGCCTTCTTTACCGACCATCCAGACCGCGAAACAGAAGATCTCTCCGGTGGACGGGTCGACGATGATGCCGGGATCACTGACGCCATTGAGGGCCTGTGGTTTGCCCGCATAGGTTCCCTGGTCCATGATGACTTGCTGAGGTTCCCAGGTCTGCCCGCCGTCGGTACTGCGTGACAAACCTATGTCGATATCTTCCTGCAGGTCACGTCCCTTGCGTCGCCGCATATCGTAGGCACACAGCAAGGTACCCTGCGTGGTCGTGGCCAGAGCGGGAATGCGGTAGGTATGCACGCCATCGTCGTAGTGTTTGCGCAAGGCAATTCCGATTCGCTTCCGCAGTCCGTTGCTTTGATCGACGGGAGCAACGTGGCCAACCGAGGTCTCCAGCGCGGTGCAAGTGGCATCGACCCACCGGTTGAGATCCGCCTTGGCTGCCAGCCGACAAGATAACCAGAAGTGGTTTGGCCCCTGCTGCAAACGCGCGTGTCCTCCTAGAACAACCGTTTCGCCGGTTGGTCGTGTTGCATCTCCGAATCGAGCTGTGGTGCTGAATTCACCCTTTTCTCCCGCAAAAAAAAGTTGCAACGAATCGATGTCGCGCGGATCATCAGTGCCCCGCAGCGAAACCGTCAGTGCGCGCAGCAAAACAAACGGGTCGTCAGCGGTGATCGTCAATCGGAACAGCGCGTTGTGGTCGTTCCGCATGAGTACCGGGTGCACTTGCTGGGTGACGACCGCGGTCAAGTCCGCTGCTTTAACGTCCGGCGAAGCGAGTCCAGCCAGGATCCATGTCAGGCCAGCGAGGCAACAGGGAAGGAGAGTTTTCATAATGCTACCGTCGATTGTGGGGAGAAGGCGAATAGCCGAATTCCGATTGTAGCGTTACCAGAGGTCGTGTCCCAACGAAATGCGAACGTTGGAGCGCGAAGTCGGTTGGATATACGTCAACCGGGTCCTCGCGTTAAGATGGGATCCACGGCACCTGTGCCGGTGCTACCACCAGCGTTTTTTTGGGCCGCATCGACCGCAACTGTGCTGGCTGTCTGGCGGAATGATCGGCCGCGGCGGCGGGTAGCGCATAACAGTGAATTCTCAGAGGCAGACAACATGAAGGTTCTCATCACTGGCGGCGCCGGGTTCATTGGATCCCATCTCGTGGATGCTTGTATCCAGCGCGGCGATCAGGTGAGTGTCATCGATGATCTTTCCACCGGGAACCGAAAGAACCTTGCCCATGTAGAAGGTCATCCGAATTTCGCTCTTACCCTTGACGATG
>CAZITS010000988.1:0-2653 GCA_964542185.1 uncultured Pirellulaceae bacterium | reverse complement strand
TTCTTCGCAATCTGATGGAAACGACCCCGTTCATAGGGCTCCATGGTGTATGCCTTCACGGCTTGAATTCCGGTAAAGGTCTCACACAAGACACTGTATAGCTGTGACATATCTTCCATCGCACGCCGATTCGCTCGCTTGATCGACTGCGCTAACTTGGCCATCAGCACCACCGCCAGCGGCGAAATAATCAATGACACCAGCAGCAGCCGCCAACTGATCATTCCCGCGCCGACCAGACAAGCTGTCATCTTCAAGGGCTCGCGGAGGACCTTACCAAACAAGGTCGCCACACCACTTGTCAACGAGCCCATATCATTCGTAAAGCGACTCAACAAACGCGGCGTTCGATCCTCACCAAAAGCGCCCAGATCCATCCGCAATGTACGTCGATAAAATTGTTTTCGCAGGTCGAACGTCGCCAACTGTGCAAGCCGCTCAACCAGAATCAAATTGATGACCAGAAAGATATTCTTGACGATCGTGCCCAGAACCAGCGCACCGATCAATAACAAGAGCGTCTGAAACGGTGAGGGCGGCGTAAATCGAAGTATGTAAGGCTGACTCCACCGGTACCACTGAAGTACCTGCGTCGCTCCCACCAGCTGCTCCTGGAGTGCAAGTGCCTCCAGAGATTGATCGGATCCAGAACCCGCGCCCTGCTGCTGACTTCGAAACTGATCGAGCGCCGTCTGGTGTTGAACCACTTCCGCCTCTGTCACCGAGACACGACGTTCGATCCAATCGTGCAGAGACTGGCCCTCGAAGACGACTTCCACGACCGGATAAATGGTGCCGATATTAGCACCCCAGAAGCAGGCGACACCCAGGGACGTCAGGACCACGCAGCAGATCGTCAGGCGATGGCGCAGTGCCAAACGGACCGCGCGGAAAAAATTCTTCATGAGGGTGCCTGATCAGCGTAGCCGGGCGAACTGTGGCGGGCCAAAGTAACAAATCCGCCGATCCGCAGGTATAGGAATACCTGCTCACCCGCTAGCAGCACGCCAGAAAACAGACTTCACCAGGTCCGCTCGACGCGGGGCCGCGGCCTGGACCGCAGCACACCACCGAGTGGAGCTACCAACGCCGCTATTCCGGCGTTGCAGCATCGTCCACCGCATCGTCCGACTCGCCGGTAGCAGCGACCGGTTCCGGCTCTTCTTCGACGATTTCCTGGCCCTTGAAATCGAGCCGGCGGACTCTCCCCTCATCATCGTGTACCGCCGTCACCATGATCCTGGTTTTCCCCTGGAACTCGCCCTTGAGCAGCTCTTCTGAGAGCGGGTCTTCGACACGATGTTCGATCGCCCGGCGCAACGGACGTGCGCCATAGTCGAGATCTTTACAGGCTACGCGAATCAAGAACTCCTTGGCGGCTTCATCGAGCTCCAACTCAAATCCACGTTCTGACAATCGCCCACGGACGTGTGCCAATTCGAAATCGATCACGTCCTTCAAATCATTCTTATTGAGGTGGTGGAAGACGATTACATCGTCAAGACGATTGAGAAATTCCGGGCGAAAGACCTTTTCAATCTCGTCGGTAACCCGCGTTTTCATATTCTCATAGGAAAGATCGGCGCTCTCTTTCCGCGCGGCATGCAAACCAAACACGTCTTCGTTCTTGATCGCCTGTGCACCCGCATTGGTAGTCATGATCATGATCGTGTTACGGAAATCAACGTTACGACCAAAACTGTCAGTCAGCCGCCCTTCCTCCATCACCTGCAAAAGCATATTGAAAACGTCTGGATGCGCCTTTTCAATTTCATCCAGCAGCACAACTGCATACGGGCGGCGGCGAATCTTCTCGGTCAATTGCCCACCTTCCTCATAGCCCACATAACCGGGAGGCGCTCCGACCAACCGGCTGACGTTGTGCTTTTCCATGTACTCGCTCATGTCGATGTGCACCAACGCGTCAGAATCACCGAACATGAATTCAGCCAGAGCCTTCGCCAGCAGGGTCTTGCCAACGCCGGTCGGCCCAGCAAAGACGAAACAACCCGTCGGCCGCTTGGGATCCTTCAGGCCACTTCGACTCCTGCGGACCGAGCGTGAAAGCGACTTGATTGCCTCATCCTGGCTAACCACACGCTTGTGCAGCTCATCTTCCATCTTCATCAGACGCAAGCTGTCTTCCGTCGACAAGCGAGTCAATGGAATTCCAGTCATCTTGGAAACGACTTCCGCAATCACTTCTTCATCAACAACGCCATCCGTCTCACGCGATTTCTCTCGCCACTCGCGTGTGATCGACTCCTTTTTCTTGCGCAGCTTGTCTGCCTGGTCGCGGAGCGACGCCGCCTTCTCGAAGTCCTGCGACGCGACAGCCTCCTCTTTCTCCTTATTGAGACGCTCCACCTCTTCATCGATCTCGTTGAGATCCGGGGGACGCGTCATGGAACGCAGGCGAACCCGCGCCCCCGCTTCATCAATGACGTCGATTGCCTTGTCAGGCAGACAACGAGCAGTGATGTAGCGTTGCGACATCTCGACCGCCGCCACGACTGCATCGTCGGTAATCTGCACGCGATGATGCTCTTCGTAACGGCCACGCAATCCCTTGAGAATCTCGACGGTTTCATCCTTGTTGGTGGGATCAACGACGATTTCCTGAAACCGTCGGGCCAAGGCACTGTCTTTTTCA
>CAZITS010000987.1:0-2659 GCA_964542185.1 uncultured Pirellulaceae bacterium | reverse complement strand
TCGTGGAGCCGGCTGAACGTACTCGGTTGCCCAGTTCACAAAGAAGTAACTGTCAGCGTTCGGGCAACCTGCGGTCCGTGAGTTGGCGCATGCACAGGTATTGCAGTCCTTGGCGTGTGGTGAATCGGATGTTGACTGGTCCACACCGGTTTTTCGGGACGGATGCCGCTCGGCCTGCATGTTGCGATGCGTTGATGTGCGAGGCTGGCCAGCCGGGTAGCCTATATGCGCCAACAAGTGATCGGTCTAAAATAGTCGTTTCAGACAATTACCAAAGTTCATAAGTCCAACGGGAACAAGGCCTTGCTACGAACTCACACGTGTGGCGAACTGCGTGCGGAAAATGTCGACCAGGAGGTGACACTTTGTGGCTGGGTCGATAGTACCCGCGACCACGGTGGCGCCGTATTTATTGACTTGCGGGACCGTTATGGCAAGAGTCAGGTGGTCGCTGCCCCGCAAGGTGGCGTGCCGCTCGTGGAATCAGCTTCTCGCTTGCGCAGTGAAGACGTGATTCTGGCGAAAGGCCTGGTTGCAATGCGGCCCGAAGGAACGGTCAACGACAAATTGAGCACGGGTGAGGTCGAGCTGCGAGTGACACACCTGGAAGTGCTGAATCGGTCCCAGACTCCGCCATTTACGCCGGGCCAGGCTGATTTACCAGGGGAAGACCTGCGTTTGAAATACCGGTTTCTGGATCTGCGCCGGCCAGAAGTGCAGCGTGCCATGTATCTTCGCAGCCGGATCGTCAAGAGCATGCGCGATTATTTCGCCGAACACGACTTCCTGGATATCGAAACCCCCGTATTGGGCCGCAGCACACCGGAAGGCGCACGCGATTACCTGGTGCCGAGCCGAGTGCATCACGGCAAGTTTTATGCGCTGCCTCAGTCTCCACAGCTGTACAAGCAGATCTTGATGGTGGCAGGCTACGATCGTTATGTACAGGTCGCCAAGTGCTTTCGTGACGAGGATCTCCGCGCTGATCGGCAGCCCGAGTTTACTCAGTTAGACCTTGAGATGTCTTTTGTCGATGCCGACGATGTCATCGGGTTGATTGATGGTTTAGTAGCTCGATTGGCAGGTGAGCTGCTCGGTATGGAGGTCAAGTTGCCGTTGCCACGGTTGGCTTATGACGAGGCGATGGAGCGTTTTGGGGCTGATGCACCAGACCTGCGTTTTGGAATGGAGCTGGTCGATTGCACAGATCTTGCCAGGCAAGCTGAATTCCGAGTGTTTCGCGGTGCCGCTGATTCAGGTGGGCGAGTTCGTGGGTTTAATGCAAAAGGGGCGGCAGCCGAGTTTTCCCGCAAGCGGATCGATGAGCTGACCGACTACGTACGTCAGGATTTTGGTGCCAAGGGGCTGGCCTGGTTCCGCGTTGAAGAAGATGGGGCGCTCTGGTCACCGATCTCAAAGAATTTTTCCGATGAATTACTAGTTCAATTTTCCGAGCGGATGGGCGCAGAGCCAGGCGATCAGTTGTTTTTTGTAGCGGACAGTTGGGAGGTCACCTGCAAGGCCTTGGCGGGATTGCGCCGCCGTCTTGGCGCTGAATTGAAATTGTATGATGAAGATGCCATGCATTTCTCCTGGGTGGTTGAGTTCCCGATGTTTGAGTTTGATGAAGACAATCAGCGATGGAATGCCATGCATCACCCGTTTACGGCACCTCGCGTTGATGATGTGGCGCTGCTGGATGAGAGTGCGGCGAGTTGTCGCGCACAGGCGTACGATCTGGTGATCAATGGATCAGAGGCTGGTGGCGGCACGATTCGGCTGCATGATTGCGCTCTCCAGGAGAAAGTTTTTCGCTTGCTGGGAATTGACGAGGCAACGGCCAAAGAGAGATTTGGATTCTTGCTTGAAGCATTGCAGTACGGGGCCCCGCCACACGGGGGAATTGCCTTGGGCATTGATCGCTTTGTGATGTTGTTTGGAGGTTGGGACAATATTCGGGACTGCATTGCTTTTCCCAAGACGCAACGCGCGTCCGACATGATGACTGAAGCTCCTGGTGATGTGGACGCGTCTCAGCTCGCCGAATTGAATGTACGGACGATTCCCCTGAGTGAAACTTAGCAAGTCACCGGGTTAACGCGTCGTCAGACCGCCCAAACCCAGTACGGATGAGTGCGCCGGATGTCGGGATTGAACCCAGAACAGCAGGAAGCCGTTCACACCCAGTCTGGCCCTTTGTTGGTGTTGGCTGGCGCTGGTACTGGCAAGACGCGAGTGATCACACATCGCATCGTTGAACTGATTCGCTGCGGGACACGTGCCGAGCGAATATTGGCCGTCACGTTTACGAATAAAGCGGCTGCGGAGATGCAGGAGCGCATTGTTTCGTTAATTGGGCGTCGGGCGAAGGAGCGTCCGCAGGCATCGACATTTCACTCGTTTTGCGTGAAGGTGTTGCGTCGCCATATAAGACGACTAGGCTATCCCGCGAAATTTGCCATTTATCACCGGGGTGAGCAGGAGAGTCTGGCTCGGCGCGTGCTGCGGGAGATTCGTGTTTCGAACCAGCAGTTGCGTCCTGGGGATTTGCTTGCCCATGTTGGTCGCTGGAAGAGTTCTGGGGTTCGGCCACCGGAAGCAGCAGCGCTCGCGCAGACGGATCGCGAGCATCTCGCAGCGGTTGCTTACCGCCGCTACC
>CAZITS010000986.1:0-2661 GCA_964542185.1 uncultured Pirellulaceae bacterium | reverse complement strand
AGCCGCTCGATCCACTGCGTGACGTCTGGCGCCGCATCGGTGACTAACGCATTGCCAGCTGTTGTCCGGCGCGCAGACGGCAAGGTCCGCGCCGCCAGACCGTTCGGCAATCACCTGTTTTCCTGCCCGGTGTTTGCCTACCCGGTATGTTCACACCTTTAAGTCCCCGTTCTGGATTGGGAGAACTATTCATGTGGTCAACCCGTTATCGCAGCCTGCTAGTGCTCGGCCTCGCCCTGGGAATTCTGTCAGCGGGCGCTTCGGCGCAGGTGGTGGAACCCGGTTCCACCCAGGCACACCTGCGGCAACTGCAGTATTTTGTCGGCAGCTGGGAGTTTTCCGGGATCGATCTCAACCAGGAAGTCAGCGGGACGATGACCTTTCAGTGGGATCTCGACCGCAACATCCTCATTCACAAAATCCACGTCATTCCGGTGGATGAGGAGAAAGACCCACTCACCGTGATGTACGTGATCCTCTGGGACGCCAAGAACAAGCGTTTTCTGGAACGCGGCTATGGTGGCTACGGGGGTTACGGACAGGCGGAATGGACTAAAACCGAGCAGGGCTGGCGGCGGAAAGGGATTGGATCCTGGGTCTTATGGAATGGCCAGGAGATCACGGTAGACGCCTCCTTCACGATCAACAACCAGGACCAATTTGTCTTGCAGGGGACCGTTGACAAGCAGGACGAAGGGCCCTTCAAGACCGACCTGAAGGTAACACGCCTGAGCGGGAAACCGGGGGTCGCAAAAGCGCCCTGGCGGTGGCTGCTGGGTCACTGGAAACAAGAAACGAGCGATGGAAAAACCGGCACGATGTACTGGTACAAACCGTACCGGGATGCAGACCACCTGATCGGTCAGTGGCAACAGAGCGACGGAACTCGCCTTACCGAAGTCGCGGGCTGGCGCCCGGATACCCAGACTCTGGTTTCACAATCATACGGTAGTGATGGACAGTATTTTGACGTCACCTTCAACGAGGTCAGTCGGCTGCGGATGAAAGGGCCGTTCCATCGTCGTCTGGCAGACGGAACAACCCAATCAGGGACTTTCGAAATCAAACAGGTTGACGAGAATACTGCCCAGGTCCGTGAAGTGGCGACGGACGGAACCGTGGTCACAGCCGACTTCCAGCGCGTCGACGCGGCGACCGACACGCGGACAGTCGCGAAAGCGTGGTACAAGTTCCAGGCCGGAAAATGGACCATCAGCTGGTCCGATGGGGTGGTGGTCGATGTGACCTACACCCTGGGCTCCAATGGCGAGGCGTTGCGTGGCACCCACACCAGTCGCGATGGCAACAGCAACACCTCCTTGTGGGGATGGGATGCTTTCCAACGGCGGATTCGCCACACCGGGTATGGGGCCCAGGGAAACTCCTGGGCGATCACTTATACGAAGGTAACCCCAACCGAAATGCAGGGTGAAGTCCGCGGCAGCGATCGAGACGGTCTGTCTATGCTAGGACATGTCACCTTGAAAAAAATCGACGCCAATACCTTTTCCTACCGAGTCGAGACCATCAACGGCAAGGGTGAAAAAGTCACCTCCACTGCGACGGGCATCCGCCAGACAAAAGAGTGATTGCCAGGCCCTGCCGCGCGTCGCAGATTGCGCGGCAGTCTCTGAGAATCAGGGAGTGCTGTGGCTGGGATGTCCAGTACCAGTCAGCGGACCGCTGTGCCCGTTTGGCTTCCTGACGGCACCCGCGGGCTACGCCGCTCCGCTGGAAGATCTGCTCCAGCTGGGTTCGGCAAGCGCCGTCCCACTGCTGGACCGGCGGCGGCGAATTCGGTAACGCCGCCGCACCCGGCGCATCAGGTGTCTACGTTTCCGTACCAACACGCATTCAAGATCATGAACGCGGACTTTTTCTGCGACGCGATCGACCAGGGCCCCGCAGGATGCCAAAGTGCAGAAGCAAGTGCAGAAAATGGCCAGACACGCGGTGGACGCAAGTGCTCTTGTCATCGGGACCTCGATTGGGGTCTACGTCGGCGCGCCAGCCGCGATACACGACGCATCACGCGGGCGAGTCGTTGGCAACAATGGACTGGAGTGCAAACGCCGTACCACGGCGCGCAAATTCGCCAGCCAAGCAAGAACGCGCAGGCGATCCCAGCACGTTCCGGCGAGAATCGGAAGTGCGCCTGGCCCGTCCTGAGACGAGTGATCCTCTCTATCGACAGGGGAATGCCGTCTCGAAATGAGACAAACGTCTCAATCTGAGGCCAGCGACGTTTCCCGGAAACTTCAGATACAGCAGCACGAAACTTCTGCTACAACTGGGCGCGTCGTCCCAGAACTCGCAGCTCAAGATTTCCCCGGCATGGTCTTTCGATTTCCGGAAACGCGCGACGTGTCACCTACCGCTGAGTCGGACTACAAAACACGACGGAGATTCCTGACCTCCCTGGGGGTGGGGACCGCCGGCGCGATGGCAACCGTCGCAACAGTGCGGCATTGGCGCCGGCCACAGATCACACCGCAACCACGTATTGAGAACTTCACCAGGAACAACACCTTTCCAGTTGACCGGCCCCTGACAGAACAAGACGCGGTCCTGCGTTTCAATAACTTCTACGAGTTTGCTGCCGACAAGCGCTCGGTGGTGCAGCGCTCCCGCGAGTTCCGTCTTGACCCGTATACGCTCGTC
>CAZITS010000985.1:0-2664 GCA_964542185.1 uncultured Pirellulaceae bacterium | reverse complement strand
GTGGATCGTGACTGCCCGCACACAGGCAAACCCACCACCCGGATTAAGCGTATGCTTCTCACCCGCCTCGACATCCTGCACTTCCACGGACGTATGCAGATTCCCATCGTTACGGACATACGCGTAAAACTTCATATCCCTGGCAAAACTGATGCTGATTTCATTGGTATTCGCACCACCATGAAAGTCAGTCCGCTACCCCGTCTGCAGGTTCAGCCGTTCCAGCTTGATTAACTGGTTCGTCTTCAGTGTGGAAAACACCAGCTCGTGGGAATCGTGCGTGAAACTAAGATCCTGCTTCAATTTCCCGTCGGTGGTGTGGCGTTCGGGCAGACTCTGTTCCGCAATACCGTCTGCCACGAGCAAAACCAACAGCAGGAGCACCAGCAACCGGTCAAAAGAGTTCATGAATAAATTCTCCGTCCGCGAGCACATTCAGCTCCGCGCGAGCAACACTGTCGATCCCTAGCGCGTCGAGCATTGTGACTCCAACTCCGGTAGGTTCGATCGGGCGTGTCACCGGTCGTTCGCCTTTGCGGTCACTGGCACCAATCACTTGTCCGGTCCGCACCCCTGCACCTGCCCACATGGAAAAATAGTTTTGCGGCCAGTGGTCGCGGGAAGCGCGATTATTGATGCGCGGCGTGCGGCCAAATTCTCCCATGCACACCACCAGGGTTTGATCCATCAAGCCACGCGAATCCATATCATCCAGGAATGCGGAAAAGGCGGTATCAAACACCGGACAGTGCCGATTCGGTAGTAAATCAAAATTCTTGACGTGCGTGTCCCAACCAAAATCGGTATTGGGACCAAACGCTTCGACATATTCACTCCAGCTCACGTTGACAAACGGCACCTCGGCTTCAGCCAGACGCCGTGCCAGCAGGAGACTCTGCCCAAAAGAAGTCTGTCCGTATTGCTCTCGGGTCGCAGTCTCCTCCTGAGTCAAGTCAAGAGACTCCAGCGCCTTGTTATTGGTGAGTAAGGTAAAAGCCTGCTGGGCTTTTGTGTCCCAGGCCCCAAAAGTGTCCGCGGTCACCGTTTTCTTGAGCTGGTCGAGCTGGGATTGCAGTTTGCGCCGGTGGGCGATGCGATCCGGTGTTACTCCGTCAACCAGCTTGAGCGCCGGAATATTGATCGAACCCAGATCGTTGCACTGAATGAGAAACGGGTCATATGCCTTTCCCCAATCGCCGCCCCCATAACCGTCCACGATCTTGACAACATCCTTGGGAATTCCGGGGGCCAGCATAACGTAGGGCGGCAAGCCAGCTCCCGCGCCATGGTGCCGTGAAATGATCGAACCCCAGCTGGGCTGAATGGCAACGCCCCGTCCTTCGCGATGCCCCGTAAATCCGTATGTACCGGCGCCAGGATGTCCCCCGTCATGCGTAATATTGCTGCGGATCAAGGCAAACTTGTCTGTGCGTGCCGCCAGCTTGGGCACCAATTCCGTGAAACGAACTCCGGGCAAGCTGGTTGGAATCGCCGAAAACGGGCCCTTGTAATTGTAGGGAGCGTCCGGCTTGGGATCGAACGTATCGAGATGGCTGGGAGCCCCCCATAACCAGACGAACACAACCGTCTTGGCACGTGCCCGAGCAGCGGCCTGGGCAATTTGACCGGTAGAAAGCATCGCAGTCAGTGGCAACGCAGCGCCAGCCTGTACAAACGCACGCCGACTGACACCATCACAGCTACGACTCTTGAATTCGCCAATGCGGAGCATATTTCCCACTACCATTTAGATGAAAGCATATCTTTCCCCGATCCCTCATTATAAGACCAGAAGGAAATCAGTGTATAGATTGTCTGCAGTCGCACTCGGCACTTCACTTGGCGTGCTGCCCGTAAAGGTCGTGGCGACGATGCTGCAGCATGTTGCCCTGGCTCTGCCGCCACGCCGCCAGGTCAATTTCACGCACCACCGCCTCTGGCCACCCACTGGCATCCTCGGTGTCCGTATTGGTCGGCAAACCCACACCCTGACCTGGAATCGACATATTCGCCGCGATAATCCGGCCGCCGGGATCGATCACCAGCCCGTCACGCGGATGCGCAAAAACCAGAAATACTCCGTTTTCATAGCAGCGAGTCCGCAGCATCGCATCATTCATACGCCCCCACATGCCATTGGACGGTACCAGAATCAGCTCCGCGCCCGCGGCCACCATCGTGCGGGCAATCTCAGGTAACTGGCGATCAAAACAGATCATAATGCCGACTTTTCCGTAACGTGTTTCAAATACAGGAAGCGCATCTCCTGCTTCATAAAAAGGCTCGACACCGTGGGTCTTACGGTATTTCCCCACGGTCTTCCCATCAGGCCCGATCAATAGTGCCGTATTGTAGAGGCGCTCGCCAGCCAATTCAGAGAAACCGACACACAGATACAGCTCTAGCTCCTTGGCCAGCATGCGCAAGCGACCGATCCCGGGCCCCATCTCCGGCTCTGCCAAGGCGCACATCCGTTCTCTGGTTAATCCCGGCTGGTGGCAGATGTACCCATCGATGCACGTTTCGGGCGTAACCACAATTTTCGCGCCCTGGTCCGCCGCGCGCCGCACGTACGCCTCAATGCGAGCCAACGCATGGGCTTTGTTTCCACGAATGTTCGGAAGCACCAATGCGGCGACACCCACGCGTTCGTGCCGCTCCGCT
>CAZITS010000984.1:0-2664 GCA_964542185.1 uncultured Pirellulaceae bacterium | reverse complement strand
GAGTGCCTCCAGCCACGACTGGCGTTGGAAATCACAGGCCACAAAAGTCACCTGTGCGGCGTCGATCCCCGTCTTGTCCAGCGCCGCCCGCTTGACCGCCTGCGTCCCCGGCGCATCGACCTCGAATACCTTCCTCTGTGGATCCGACTGCCGCGCGAAACCGCGGGTATCCCACCCGGCACCCAGTACCACGAACTGCCGCAAGTCATCCGCCGCGGCCAGCGCACGGTCGTGAAATTCGGTGCGGGCCGCCAGCAAGTCGGTCAGGGTCAGTGGTCGCTCCGGCGGATACTGCAGGAAAGAGGGAGTGTACGCGGTCAACCGAGACGGCCAGATCAGCAGTGGGAGCGCCAGCTGCCGAAACCACCACGACCCGGTCGCCGGCAACCCGGCGGCCAGCTGCCAGGAGAGCGGATCGGGGCGGCTGCCCAGCAGGTGGTAACACAACCGTGCGCCAAACGGTTCGTAGGCGGTCCCCGAAACACGGCCACGCTGCCGCCAGATGGGCCACTGAAAGCAGAGGAAGCCCAGCGCCAGGACCGGGAGCCGCAACGGCAACAGGAACACGATCAGCAGCAGGTAGCGCAGCCTTCGCATCGGGCCTATCCCACATTCGGATCAAAAACTTTGGCGGCAGTTTAGTGCTCACGCAGACAGATCACAACAGATCCTGCGCCGGCTTGACCGGGCCTGCTGACCCACCCTGGACGTCGACAACAGCGCCACAAATGCCCAAAATGGTTGGGTTACCGCGTGCGTTCCTGGAAGTGCGCAGACCTCGCTGTTTTCCGTGGCATCACCCCTCCACTGGCAAGAGATCGTCCATGGCTGCTCACCACTCGTGGTTATCGACCCGCACGTTACTCCCCATCGTCACTTGGCTGCTCAGCTGGTTGACGGTGGCCCCGCAACTACGGCAGACGGCAGCGGCCGCGCCGCCCAGCGGCAAACCGGCCTACCGGATTCTGCTCAATAGCGACGGTGGCAGTGGCGCTCTCTATGCACACGAACCCCCAATCACCGACGCGCAGTTGTGTCGTGTCATCGATGCCCTCGAGGGAACCCAGGTCGACGTGTTCATCCAGAGCGTCTCGTTCGGATCGTTTGTCGCCTACGGGACGAAAGTTGGCGAACTGTACGGCCAGGGGCGCAGCGAATTTGAAGTTCCCAACTTCCGCCGCTGGGCGGAAAACGTCCTGGGGCTTTTAGAACGCGGCAAGGACCCGCTCGACATTTGGTCGGCCCGGGCACACGCCTTGGGAATGGAATTCTGGCCCTCACTGCGGATGAACGACACCCACAAGGACTGGGTCGAATTGTGGCCCTCGCTCCGCAGTCCCTGGGAACTGGCCCGCCCGCATGTCAAGATCGGTACCCAGTCAAGCGACTACTACCGCCGTCGCTGGCCGCGCGCCAATCAGCCATCCAATGGCTTTACCTGGGCCTTCGATTACTCCCTGGCCGAAGTACGCGACCTCAAGTTCTCGCTGATCGAAGAGATGTGCGCCCGCTACGACGTCGATGGTTTTGAGATGGACTTTCTCAGCAGCCCGATCTATTTCAAACGGGGGGAAGTCAACCATGGGATGCCGATACTCACTCAGTTTGTGCGGCGTGTGCGGCAACGGCTGGACGAGATCGGCAAGCAAAAAGGCCGCACGCTGACCCTGGCCGCGCGCGTGCCCCCCAATTTTCGCATGTGCCAGACGATCGGCATCGATGCCCGCACCTGGATCGGCGAAGCACTCGTCGATGTGATCGTGCCAGTGACTCGTGGCTATCTCGATATGAACGCCGACGTGCAGGAGTTTGTCGACGCCGCCCAGGGAACTGGGGTCTGCGTGGTGGGCGGGTTGTCTGACATCAAGGTGCGTCACTACACGAAGAACGCCTCGCCCGAGATGCTGCGGGCCGCGGCGGCCGGCTACTGGCAAGCCGGAGCCCAGGGCATTCACCTGTTCAACTACGATTGCCATTGTAGTGGTGCCGGTCGCGCCACAGCGCCGGTATTCAACCAGGACGAGCGCCAGGTCCTGCATGAAATCGGCGACCCCCAACGACTGCGCGGACGCGACAAGCACTATTACGTCACGCGTGACATCGAAGGAGATACACCAGCCAGCGGGGGCGAAATGCAATTGCCGCTCGACCTGCTGGCCGCCCAGCAGAGGCCCTTGCGGTTCACCGTCGGTGACCCGATCCACCAGGCACAACAGGACCAGTCCCTGCAACAGTTGACTCTGAAGATCAGCTGGAGCGGCGTCCCGGCAGCCGCCGCCGCCACGCAACTGCTGGTCAATGGGAACCGCATCCCGCTGCCCGCCACCGAGGGCGTCTGGCAGATTGCCAATCCACCGATTCAGCAGGGCGTCAATCAACTGACCCTCTCACGGCCCGCAGAGCCGGCCGACGCGCCGCTGCGGATCGAAGGGGTCGAGCTGCTAGTGGGGTACGCCGCGCCGCAACCGATCGATGTCGGCTCCGCCAGGCAGCTGTTCATCGACCGACGATTCATCGCCCACAGCCGGGGAGTCCAGCTGGTCATGAACCGGCCGCAGCGCGATGGAGCCGTGTTGCTGCAGGCCGATCAACCTTGGGAACAGGGCGCGCATCTCTCCGTCTATTCCAGCGTACTGCGTGAAAACGGCAAGACGCGGATCTGGT
>CAZITS010000983.1:0-2667 GCA_964542185.1 uncultured Pirellulaceae bacterium | reverse complement strand
GGCAAGTGGAATCGGTGCGGTTGTGTTGGGTGCCCTGGCGGACCAGGGGCACGGCGCGGTGCCACTGTTAGCCAGGACACACCACTTGGCCAAGGCGAAACGCGTTATTTGTCTTTTCCAGTCGGGCGGGCCCGCACAGTGCGACTTGTTTGACCCCAAGCCGCAGCTGGAAAAGGAACGTGGCAAAGCACTGCCGGATTCGGTCCGTGATAGCCAGCGGATCACGACGATGACGTCCCGTCAGGACGCGTTGTTAACCTGGCCGACACCATTTCGTTTTCGTCGCCACGGCGAAAGTGGAATTGCAGTGAGCGAGTTGCTGCCTCAGCTGAGTCAGGTCGTTGACGATCTATGTATGATCCGCTCGATGCATACCGAGGCCATTAACCATGATCCCGCGATTACGTTTTTTCAGACGGGGTTTCAACTTGCGGGAAGACCTAGTATCGGTTCGTGGGTCTCCTACGGGTTGGGGGCGTTGAATCAGGACTTGCCGAGCTACGTGGTGCTGACCTCGCAGGGAGGGTCTGGTTCGCAGCCACTCTACAGTCGTCTCTGGGGCCCCGGATTTCTGCCGACCGAACATGCTGGCGTCAAGCTGCGGAACACTGGTGCTCCCGTGTTCTATCTTGCCAATCCAGCCGGGATTGACGGTGGTCTGCGGCGGGACATGCTCGATGATCTGGGCAAGTTGAACCGGCAACGCCAGGCCGTTGTGGGAGATCCAGAGATCGCAGCCCGCATCGCGCAATATGAAATGGCCTTTCGGATGCAGGCCAGCGTTCCTGAGCTGGCGGATATCTCCAGTGAGACAGCAGCGACTCTGAAACTTTACGGTCCCGACGTGAATCGGCCAGGGACATTTGCCCGTAATTGCCTGCTAGCGCGGCGCTTGGCGGAACGCGATGTACGTTTCATCCAGCTGTTTCACATGGGCTGGGACCATCATTCCAAGATCTCGGAAAACTTGCCGAAGTTGTGCCGGAGCTCAGATCAGGCAACGGCAGGATTGCTACTTGATCTGAAACGTCGAGGCTTGCTGGAGGATACGCTCGTTGTCTGGGGCGGAGAATTTGGCCGCACCATCTACGCTCAGGCAAACGGCAAGAATGCCGGGCGCGATCATCATCCCTATTGTTTCACCACGTTGCTTGCCGGTGCGGGGGTCAAGGCAGGGCACGTCCACGGTGCGACAGATGACTACTGTTACAACATTGCTGAGGACCCGGTGCACGTGCACGATCTCAACGCCACGATATTGCATTTGCTGGGGATTGACCACGAGCGACTCACCTATAAATACCAGGGACGCGACTACCGGCTCACAGATGTGCATGGTGAGCCGGTGCGCGCGATCTTGAATTGACTGGCTTGGGTTTGGAGGCCTGGAATCGATCATGAATCGGACAATGCCGTTGATAGGGCTGGCGGTCTTGGCTGGTGCGATTGGCGCTACCAGCACGTGGGCAACAGATGTGCGCCGCACAGGTGACCAGATTGTTCTGGAGACCGATCATGTGATTTACGCGATCGGCAGAGATGGTCTCAATAAGAGTTTTACGGACACACGCACTGGCAAGGAGTTCCTGGATTCCGATCCGATGCCGTTTATGTTTGTGGCTCGTGACGGCCAGTGGACTCCATCCACGGCGCTGGATTGGGCAGGTGGATTCCTGCGGGTTAGCTTTGCGGATACGGGAATTCGGGCCACAGTACACCCTCGTGTGTTTGCCAACTACCTGACGTTTGAACTCACCGCGATCAACGATCAGCGCGTCAGCGAGATTCAGCTGGTCCGGTTGCCGTTGATGATCACGCAGTCGATTGGCAGTAATTTGGTGCACTGTCGAGATAGCAAGCATGCTGCAGCCCTGCTTCCCCTCAACATGGAAACACACTGCTACGTGGCACCGCTGAAACGAAGTCCACCAGGACAAACACCGGGGGCCATGGCCTACGCAGGTGCCCGCAGTCATGTTGGCCCCAAGGACGGGCAGCAGCCGGTGCTCATTGCCCATGCAGATCACCGGTTGCGTCTGGAGGGTGCCAAAGTTGCGATTGTCGGGTGTCCGTCGGAAAAGCTGCTCGATGTGATCGAGCAGATTGAAATCGAAAACGGGTTGCCGCATCCGACGATTGATGGCGTTTGGGCCCGCCGCTCGCCGGAACTGATGAAGTCACTGCTCTATACCGATATTTCGGAAGCGACGGCAGACGAGGTGATCGCGTATGCGAAGGCGGGGGGATTCACAACCGTGCACATTAATCGGCCGGTTTGGTGCGCCTCCAACGGAAGTTATCTCATTAACCGCAAGAACTTTCCCAGCGGCGAGGCTGGGTTGCTGGCGGTGAGTCGCAAGATCCATGCGGCCGGACTCAAATTCGGGATGCACAATTGGGAGTTGGTCATCCATAAACATGACCCACTCGTCAAGCCAGTTCCCGCGCGGGGTTTTCTCATGTATCCCGACCGGCAACGGATTCTGTCCGCGGACATCGGACCCGACGATACGTTCATTCCCACCACGACGAATCCCAACGGATTACTCTCCGGAGGCGATAAAGCGGTGCATTACGGCCGGGATCTGCGGATCGGCGATGAGATCATCATTTACGGTGACCTCAAACGAACTAAACCTTACGGATTTACCGGTTGCCTTCGTGGCG